>JAEVZN010000358.1 GCA_023392205.1 Pseudomonadota bacterium | reverse complement strand
ATCATCATCTATGCGCGCTTCTATCTGAGCCGCAACGACCCGATGGGCCGCTTCTTCTGCTATCTTCTGCTGTTTCAAGGGTCGATGGTCGGCATTGTTCTGAGCGACAACATCCTTGTTCTGATTGTTTTCTGGGAACTGACAAGCCTCACCTCGTTCCTGCTGATCGGATACTGGTACCATCTGCCCGAATCGCGGGCGGGGGCGCGCATGGCGCTTCTGGTTACCGGCGGCGGCGGCCTTGCCCTGATGGGTGGCATGCTGCTGCTCGGCAACATCGCCGGCACCTTCAGCCTGAGCGAAATCCTCACCCGCGGCGATATCATCAAGGCGTCGCCGCTCTACCTGCCGATGCTGCTGCTGATCCTGATCGGCGCTTTCACCAAATCGGCGCAGTTTCCGTTCCATTTCTGGCTGCCGCACGCGATGGCCGCGCCGACCCCGGTTTCGGCCTATCTGCATTCTGCGACCATGGTGAAAGCGGGCATCTTCCTGCTGGCGCGACTGTGGCCCGCTTTGTCGGGCACGCCGGAATGGTTCCTGATCGTCTCGCTGACCGGCCTTGTGACGATGGTCATTGCCGCCTGGATCGCGATCTTCAAGGACGACCTGAAGGCCCTGCTCGCCTTCTCGACCGTCAGCCATCTCGGTTTCCTGACGATGCTGCTCGGCCTGTCCACAAAGATGGCCGTCGTCGCCGCGGTCTTCCACATCCTCAATCATGCGACATTCAAGGCCGCCTTGTTCATGAGCGCCGGCATTGTCGACCATGAAGCCGGTACCCGCGATATCCGCAGGCTCGGCGGCCTCATTCATCTCATGCCTATCACCGCAACGCTGGCGATGATCGCCGCCGCATCAATGGGCGGCATCGCGCCGCTGAACGGCTTCCTGTCCAAGGAGATGATGCTCGACGAGGTGAGCCAGACGGTCTATGCGGGCAATCCCTGGATTTTCCCGGTTGTCGCGACCATCGGCGCCGTATTGTCGATGGCCTATTCGGCGCGGCTCTTTTTCGCGGTCTTTCTCGGGCCCAAGCGCGACGATTATCCGCATCATCCGCACGATCCGCCCTTCGGCATGTGGCTGCCGGTCGCGATCCTCGTGGCCTTGGTGATTGCCATCGGCCTGATGCCGCAGACCTTTGCCGGCGCCATCGTGGCGCGCACGGCGCAGGCCACCATCGGAAGCGACCTTCCGGATTATTATCTCTCGCTCTGGCACGGCGTGAATGCCGCGCTCATCATGAGCATCATCGCCACTATCGGCGGATTGCTGGTCTACGCATTGTACGCCCCCATCAACCGGCTGCGCATGGCGATGCCGCGGCCGGACGCCATGACCATGTTCCAGCTCACGATCGCGGCGCTCGTTGTGGCGGCGCGGCGCATCCTGGGCGCCATCGATAACGGCAGCCTGCCGCGCTATCTCGCCATCATGACGGTCGCGATCTGCGCGATCGGTCTCGCCGGCTTTTACGGCACGCCCCATGCGGCCGGCACGCGCCCCACTTTGCCCGTGACCCTGCCGGCAGTGATCGGCTGGATTTCGCTGATCGGCGCCTGCCTGCTGATCGTCACGC
Source organism: Pseudomonadota bacterium (assembly GCA_023392205.1). Taxonomy (GTDB): domain Bacteria; phylum Pseudomonadota; class Alphaproteobacteria; order Rhizobiales; family Xanthobacteraceae; genus Pseudorhodoplanes. The sequence continues at coordinate 3,752 of JAEVZN010000358.1, read as the reverse complement.
GACATTACGAGCGTCTTTTCGCACTCATCATCACCAGCATTGTCGGCCTCGTGGTGTCGCTCGGCTTTCTGCAATTCTCTGCGCCCGACCTGGCGCTGACGCAGATTTCGGTCGAGGTGGTCACCACCATCCTGCTGCTGCTGGCCATCAATCTCCTGCCGCGCGTGACGCCGGACGAACTGACATCCAAGGTCAAATTCGGCGCCGGCGCGATTGCGATCGCGGCGGGCGTCGCAGCGGCGGCATTGTGCTATGCGCTGCTGACGCGCGAATTCAACACCATCTCCGATTATCACATCGCGCAGTCGAAGCCCGGCGGCGGCGGCACAAATGTGGTCAACGTGATCCTGGTCGATTTCCGCGGCTACGACACGTTCGGCGAGATCATTGTGCTTGCCATCGCCGCCCTCACCATCTTCGCCCTGCTCGATTCCGCGCTGCAGGGCGCGGCCGGACGGCGCCTCGCCGCAACCCGTTTCGAGGCGCAGGCCTTCGATCCGCATCCCCTGCTGATGACGGTTGTGACGCGCGTGGTGCTGCCGCTGGCGCTGATGACCGGCGTCTATGTTCTCCTGCGCGGCCACAACATGCCGGGCGGCGGATTTATCGCCGGTCTGATCGTCGCCATCGCCTACCTTATGCAGTACATGGCGAGCGGCTATGTCTGGGCGCAGCAACGCGCGCGTATCGACGCGCATCTGATGATCGGCGGCGGCGTGTTCGTGGCCGGTGCAACGGGCCTGGCTTCGCTCGTTTTCGACCGGCCGTTCCTCACCTCGACCTTCGACTATTTCCAGATCCCCATTTTTGGCGAAGTCGAACTCGCCTCCGCGATGGCCTTCGATATCGGCGTCTTCTTTACGGTGCTGGGGACCTGCATCCTCTCGCTGGCAACCATCTCGCGCGTCGAGGACCGCGCCGAAGAAGCGTCGCAGCGCGCGCTCGGAGGTGCCGTATGAGCATGGAGCTTCTGCTCGCAACCGCCATCGGCGCCATGACCGCGGCCGGCGTGTATCTCATTATGCTGCGGCGGACCTTTCCCGTCGTGATCGGGCTGTCGTTCCTGTCCTATGCGGTCAACGTCTTCCTGTTCACGATGGGGCGGCTCACCATCAACCTGCCGCCGATCTATTCTCCGCAGGCACAGGGTTACGCGGACCCGCTGCCGCAGGCGCTGGTGCTGACCGCCATTGTCATCACCTTCGGCATGACCGCGCTGATCGTGGTGCTGTCGCTGCGCAGCTTCCTCGAATCCGGCTCCGACGATGTGGGTCTTGTCGCCGACCGCAACAAGGACGCCGCGAACAAGTCCGCGGAGCCGGGCAAATGAACCAGGCTCTCTTCATTCCGATTGCCATTCCCGCAATGACCGCGGCGGTGCTGGTCTTGCTGTCGCGCTATACGCTGTCGATCCAGCGCGTTATCTCGGTCATCGCCACTCTGATCCAGTTGCCGGTGGCGCTGTGGCTATACAGTCTGGCCGGCGACGGCGAGACCCGCGTCTATTTGCTCGGCTCATGGCCCCCGCCATTCGGCATCGTGCTTGTGCTGGACCGCCTCTCGGCGACGATGCTGCTGCTCGCGGCGTTTCTCTCCTGCGCCGTGGTGCTGGCGGCGCTCGGCATCTGGGACCAGCGCGGGCGCCATTTCCATGCGCTGTTCCAGTTCCAGTTGCTGGGGATCTTCGGCGCGTTCCTGACCGGCGATCTTTTCAACCTGTTCGTCTTTTTTGAAGTGCTGCTGATCGCCTCCTACGGCCTGATGCTGCATGGCGGCGGCGCGCGCCGGCTGCGCGCGGGCTTCCATTATGTCGCGATCAATCTGGTCGGCTCGACCATCTTCCTGTTCGCGATCGGCACCATCTACGCCGTCACCGGCACGCTCAACATGGCCGACATCGCCGTAAAGGTCCGCGAGGGCGCGCCGGGCAACGAGGCGCTGCTGGCAACCGGCGGCCTGCTGTTGCTCGTGGTGTTCGCCATCAAGTCCGCCATGGTGCCTCTGCAATGGTGGCTGCCGCCGACCTATGGCACCACCTCACCGCCCGCCGCAGCCTTGTTCGCGATCATGACCAAGGTCGGCGCCTATTCGATCATCCGCATGTATACGCTGGCCTTCGGGCCGGATGCGGGTGCGCTGGCCGGGCTCGCCACGCCATGGATCCTGCCGGCGGCTATTGTGACGCTGGTTTTCGGCACCATCGGCGTGGTCGCGAGCCGCACGATTGCCGATCTGGTCTGTTACTCGGTCGTGGCCTCCATGGGCACGCTACTGATCGCCGTCGGACTGAACAGTCCCGACGGTATTGCTGCCGCTCTTTATTATACCGCTCAGAGCACGCTCACGAGTGCGGGCCTTTTCCTGCTGGCGGGCCTTCTGGTCAGGGACGGGCACGAGCACATCCCCTATGCGCTGGCTGCGCCGCCTACGCAGCACGCCACGACACTGGCCGGATTGTTCTTTCTTCTGGCCATCGCGATGGTCGGCATGCCGCCGCTGGCGGGCTTCCTCGGCAAGCTGCTGATTCTTGATGCCGGCCGTGCCGCCGCGCAGACGGCGATCCTGTGGCCGGTCATTCTGGGGACAAGTTTGTTTCTGATCCTTGGCTTCGCCCGTGCGGGCATCGCCATCTTCTGGGCTTCGAAACCGCCAGAGCAGGACAGTCCGCATGCATTGCCGTTCCGGCCGGTTCCCGTCGGCGTGATCTCGGCCCTTTTGGTGGCGCTGGCCAGTCTCAGCATTTTTGCCGGGCCCGTCATGTCGGATATGTCGGCCACCTCCGCGCAGCTTCTCGACCCTCAGCTCTACATCCGTGCCGTGCTGGATTCGGTGCCGGTGACAACGGCAATGGGGCAATGACGATGCGACAGAGAATTCTTCCGCATCCGTTTCTGACAGCCGTGCTCGCCATCGTGTGGGTGCTGCTGGTCAACGACTTTTCGGTCGGCAATCTGCTGTTCGGCCTGATCCTCGGCATCGTCATCGCCAAGATTACCAGCCCCTATTGGCCGGGACGCCCGAAGATCCGCAATCCGCTGGCCATCATGGAATATGCCGTGGTGGTGATGTGGGACATCGTCGTCTCCAATGTGCTCGTCGCCTATCTCGTATTGTTCCGGCGCAGCGAAAGCCTGCGCTCGCGTTTCATCACCGTGCCGCTCGACCTGAAAAGCCCGGAAGCCATCGCCATGCTGGCCGGCACGATCACCATGACGCCAGGCACCGTCAGTTCCGACCTCGCGGCCGACGGCCGCTCGCTGCTGGTGCATTGCCTGGAAACCGACGATCCGGACGCGACCGTCGCCAATATCAAGTCCCGCTATGAAAGCCGCCTGATGAGGATTTTCGAATGATCGCCATCGCCTCGGCCTTTGCATTGATCGCCATTGCAGTCTCGGTGCTGCTCAATCTCTACAGGCTCTGGGTGGGGCCGGATGCGACCGATCGGATTCTTGCACTCGACACCATGGTCATCAACGCCATCGGCCTGATCATGCTGGCCGGCATGCTGTTTGGCACCACCATCTATTTCGAGGCCGCCCTGCTGTTCGCGATGGTAGGCTTCATCTCGACGGTGGCCTTCTGCAAATTCATCCTGCGCGGCAACGTGATCGAGTGACGATGATGCAGATGCTGGCTGAAATCGTCGTTTCGTTTTTTATCGTCTGTGGCGGCTTCTTCATGTTCGTCGGCTCGTTCGGGCTTGCCAAGCTGACCGACACGATGCGCCGCCTGCATGCGCCGACCAAGGC
>JAEVZN010000355.1 GCA_023392205.1 Pseudomonadota bacterium | reverse complement strand
GCCAGCAGGTTGGTCTGCCCGGCAATGGCCTGGATCAGGTTGACGACTTCGCCGATCCGGGTCGCCGCTCCTGCCAGCGCCGACATGGTCTTTGTCGTGCGGTGCGATTCGGCGACCGCGCGGGCGGCAACGTCGGTCGAGGATTCCGCCTGCGCGGCAATCTCTCCGATCGAAGCGACCAATTCCTCCACCGATCCGGCGGAGGCGGTGATGTTGCCGGACGCGGCCCGCACCCGGCCTTCTCCCGTGCGCGCCTCTGCCGACATCCCGGTGGCCGATGTGTCCAGACGGCTCGATGCGGCCTCCAGCCGGTTGGCCGCCTCGCGCACCTTGCCCAATCCCTCTCCGACCGAGCGCTCGAATTCCGCAATCTTCTCGGCAATCGCCTGACCGCGCATCTCGCGGGCGAGACCGGCCTCGTCCTGATCGCGCGCCAGTCTCTGACGCTCGATTGTGGTTTCGCGGAAGATGATAACGGTACGCGCCATGTCGCCGATTTCGTCGCGTGCCTGGGTCGCGGGAATGCGAGTGGAGGTCTTGCCATCGGCGAGCCTGCGCATGGCATACGACAACCCGCGCAACGGCCGGGCGATGCTGAGCCCGATCAGAAAGCTGAGCAGGAGTCCCAGCAGGGCGGCCGCGCTCCCTACCCACAGGATCAGCGATTTCGTCCGGCTTTGCGATTTCAGTAATCTGGCTGCGGCGATCTCCGCGCCGTCGTTTGCACTCGCGATGATGTCGTTGGCAGCCGGCATCATGTGTTGCGTATCGAGGTCGATCACCGTCAGGATCGGCCGCACGATATCGGCGCTGGCCGACCAGGTGCGGAATGTCTCCACGTAATCGGCGAGCAGCGCGCCAAGTTCGATTCGGGACACGGGCGAGGTCGCAATCTCGCCGATGATGCGTTCGAAATTCTCGGCCTCGGCAAAATACATGGCCTGCGACATGCTGGTGGAGCGCATCTGCTGCTCCGCCTCGTAGCGGCGCATGACCTGCAACGCGCCAAGCAACTGGCTGGCATCGAGGCGGCCGATTGTCTCGTTCTTCTCGTTGATGGCGCGTTCGATGGCGGTGCCGGTGTCGTAAAGACGCTTTCGCAGGCCTTCATTCTCGTTGAAGCCGAGCTTGCGCTGTTCCGTCACGATGGTCGCGAAATGGCTGCGGATTTCCGTCAGGCGGCTGGCCAGTGCGCCCAGGCGCTGGCGTTCCGACGGCGCGACGGAGCGTTCGACAAAGGCGAGCATCCCGAGTGCGGCTGCATTGGCTTGCTCGAACTTTTCCGCGGTGAGGTCGCTTGGCTGGGCCGCGAAATCGCGCGCCTCGATCCGCATCTGGCTGATGGCTTCCTTGAACCGCTGACTGGCTTCGGTCAGTGCGGTCGCCTGACGATAGCGGTCGAAGGCTTCGTTGACCTCGCGGTCGCCGATGGCGAAGGAGGCGCCGATCGCGAAAAATCCCGCCACCGGAAGCACTGCAAGGGCGACGATGCGGGCGCGCACGGAAAACGCACCCATCAGCCGGGCATTCAGTTGACGCCAGCCGGTCGGAGCAGGGATAGGTCGGGCGGCCGAGAGGTCGGACATGGCTTGCCTGCCTATTGCGCGATCGACGCAGAAAAGCCGGAAATGGTTAATTTTTCAGGCATAATTGGCTTTGGACGCGGCAAGTTGGGGTTGCGATCATGAGGTGATTGGCATTTGTGCGCCGCGTCATTACGCTGCCGCGAGCTGCCGTCAGAAGGGGGAAATCGATGCCTGCTGCGCCGCAACGCTCTGATACGTCCGAGGCCCTGTTCCCGCGCATGCGGGAGGCGGTGGCTGCGGTCGAGGCCCTGCTGGCCGATGCGACAATCCAGGTGCGCAAGCGGGTTGCGATCGACGGAAATATGCTCGGCAAGCTGTTCGATCGCGAGCAGCGCGCCACGCATGGGCTCGCCTGGCTTGCCACCTATGTCGAGGCGCTGCGGCAACTCCATTCCTATGCCGCGCGCATGCAGGACGAGGGCAAGTTCGGCGCGATCGAGGAATTGCAGGTCCGGATCGGCTTCGGCGAATATCTGGCGCAGATCGCCGGCGGCATACCGATGAGCCAGAGCGAAATCGTGCGTCTCTCCGATCTCGGATTGTCGGCCGCCGATGTGGCGGCGCGGATGTCCAAGGCCTGCCTGTTTCTGATCGACACCGGCAACACCGCCGACAATCGCGCGCGGCTTGCCGAACTGATCAATCATCATCAGGAGCCGACCTACGGCAATGCCGGCCTCGACGAAACGCTGGAAGCGATCCGCGAGGAGATGCGCAAATTCGCGGCGAGCGAAGTCACCCCGCATGCGCAAGGGTGGCATCTGAACAACGAATATATCCCGCTCGACGTGATCGGTCAGATGTCCGAGTTGGGGGTATTCGGCCTCACCTTGCCGGAGGAATTCGGCGGCATGGGGCTCGGCAAGGAATCCATGTGCGTCGTGTCCGAGGAATTGTCGCGCGGCTATATCGGCGTCGGCTCGCTCGGTACCCGTTCGGAAATCGCTGCTGAGCTTATTCTCGGCAGCGGCACGGAAGACCAGAAGCGCAAATGGCTGCCGCCGATTGCATCGGGCGAGATACTGCCGACGGCGGTGTTCACCGAACCCAATACCGGCTCCGATCTCGCATCGCTCAAGACCCGCGCCGTGCGCGAAGGCGATGTCTACAAGATCTACGGCAACAAGACATGGATCACGCATCCGGTGCGCGCCGATGTGATGACGCTATTGGTTCGCACCGATCCCAAGCAGAGCGGCTATCGCGGCCTGTCGATGCTGCTGGCCGAAAAGCCGCGCGGCACCGATGCCGATCCGTTTCCGGCGCCGGGCATGTCCGGCACCGAAATCGAGGTGCTCGGCTATCGCGGCATGAAGGAATATGAGATCGCTTTCGACGGCTTCGAGGTGAAGACCGAGAATCTTCTCGGCGGTATCGAGGGGGCGGGCTTCAAGCAGTTGATGCAGACATTCGAGGCGGCGCGCATCCAGACCGCGGCACGCGCCATCGGTGTCGCGCAGGCGGCGATGGATCAGGGACTGGCCTATGCGCAGCAGCGCTCCCAATTCGCGCGGCCGATCGTCGACTTCCCACGCGTGGCCGACAAGATCGCCATGATGGCGGTGGAAATCCTGATCGCGCGGCAGTTGACGTATTTTGCCGCGCGGCAAAAGGATTCCGGACGGCGCTGCGATCTCGAAGCCGGGATGGCCAAGCTGCTGGCGGCGCGTGTCGCCTGGTCGGCGGCCGACAATGCGGTGCAAATCCACGGTGGTAACGGCTTCGCTCTTGAATTTCCGGCCTCCCGCATCTTGTGCGACGCGCGGATCCTGAACATCTTTGAAGGAGCCGCCGAAATTCAGGCGCAGGTGATTGCACGCCGGCTGCTGGACGGGAGCAACTGAACCTCTCTCCGCGCGTTGGTCGCATTGTTGATCGAACGCAAGGCAGCCGGAGTTGGTTTGCGCTCCGGTGGGTCCTGCATGGAGGAATGTCGATGACGTCGGTACAGGTCAAGATCAAGGAAGGCCAATGGGTTGTCGTGTGCGACGGTAGCAAGGCGTTATTTCTGGAGAATGCGGGGGATTCGAAATTTCCGAATCTGCAGACCCGCGAAGTGCTTGAGCAGAAAGTGCCGCCCACAAGCGAGATCGGTACCGACGCGCCCGGCCGCTCGCACTCCTCGGTCGGACCCGGCCGATCGGCGGTCGAGCAGACCGATTTTCATACCTTGCAGGAAGAAGAGTTTCTGCGCGGCATCGCCGCCAAGCTGCATGCCGCGGTGCACGCGGGCGATATCAAGTCGCTGATTCTGGTGGCGCCTCCGCGCGCGCTCGGCGTTCTGCGGCAGGCTTATACAACCGGCCTCAAACAGGCGATCCATACCGAGATCCAGAAGGACTACGTGAATATGCCGGTCTATGAGATCGAGAAGCATATCGCAGCCTGAGGCTTGCCGGTTTTCTCCTTGCCGGGCCGGTGGTTTTCCGCCGGTCCGGTGTTAAATAGGCGATATGGCAAATCCCTTTTATTCGCTGGTTCCGTTTGCGATCGCAGCCGTCGGCGTGGTGTTGGTGCTGGGGCTGGTCAACATGATGCGCGGCGGCTCGCCCCATACATCCCAGAAGTTGATGCGTTGGCGCGTTGCGCTGCAATTCGTGGCGCTGATCGTGATCATGCTGGCGTTATGGACCATGGGGCGCTGATATGAGAGCAGCCGAAATGACGGGGCGCTGACGCGATGGTCGTACTCAACCGTATCTATACCCGCACCGGCGATGACGGGCTGACCTCTCTGGGCTCGGGCGAGCGGCGCAAGAAATACGACCTCCGCGTGGCCGCTTATGGCACGCTCGATGAGGCCAATGCGGCGATCGGCATTGTGCGGTTGCATCTTGGCGATGACCCGGTTCTGGACAGGATGCTGGCGCATATCCAGAACGACGTGTTCGATGTCGAGGCCGATCTGTGCATCCTTGATGATAGCAAGGGCAAGGGACCGGGCGGCGCAAAGCTGAATGTAACCGGCACCCAGGTGGCGTGGATCGAACAGCAGATCGACAGCCTCAACGAGACGCTGCCACCCCTGCGCTCCTTCATCCTGCCGGGCGGAACGCCGGCTGCGGCCTATCTGCATCTGGCGCGCACCATCTGCCGCAGGGCCGAGCGCATGATGGTGGAACTGGCCGACCAGCCGGACGAGGATGTGACGCCGGAAGCCATCCAGTACGTGAATCGCCTGTCCGACTTCCTGTTCGTCGCCGGCCGTCACGCCAATGCGCGCGGCGAAAAGGACGTTCTGTGGCAGCCTGGCCAGAACCGCTGAAGCGGGCGGTTGTACCGATTCCGGGGAGCGGTGCGGCCGCAGGATTGGGCCGGCAGGACCCAGCGAAGACCCGACGTTGACACCAATGGCCGCAAACACTTAGTTAGCCGCCGATTTCGCATCTGCGAAGGGTCAGCACATGAAAATACTCGTCCCGGTGAAGCGGGTCATCGACTACAATGTCAAGGTCAGGGTGAAGTCCGACGGCTCCGGCGTCGAACTTGCCAATGTGAAAATGTCGATGAATCCCTTCGACGAGATCGCTGTCGAGGAGGCGATCCGCCAGAAGGAGGCCGGAAAGGCCACCGAAATCGTGGCGATTTCCATCGGCCCGGCGCAGGCGTCGGAGACCATCCGCACCGCTCTGGCGATGGGTGCCGACCGCGGCATTCTGGTCAAGACCGACATCATGCCGGAACCGCTGGCGGTGGCGAAAATCCTGAAAGCGATTGTCGAGGCGGAACAGCCCGGCCTTGTGATCATGGGCAAGCAGGCGATCGACGACGATTGCAACCAGACCGGCCAGATGCTGGCTGCGCTGCTCCACTGGCCGCAGGGCACTTTCGCCTCGAAGCTGTCTATCGAGGGCGACAGCATTTCGGTGACCCGCGAGGTCGATGGCGGTCTGCAGACCGTGAAGCTGAAAAGCCCGGCCATTGTCACGACCGATCTGCGCCTCAACGAGCCGCGTTACGCCAGCCTGCCCAACATCATGAAGGCCAAGAAGAAACCGATCGACGAGAAGTCGCCGGCCGATTTCGGCGTCGACGTGACCCCGCGCCTTGAAATCCTGACGACGGTGGAGCCGGGCGGCCGCAAAGCGGGCGTCAAGGTGAATACGGTCGGCGAACTGGTTGAAAAGCTGAAGAACGAAGCGGGAGTGCTCTGATGACGGTTCTTCTCATTGCAGAGCACGACAATGCCTCGCTGAAGGATGCGACCGCCAAGGCGCTGACGGCGGCAAGTGCGCTGGGCGGAGACGTGCATGTGCTGGTGGCGGGCAAGGGCGCGCAGGCCGCGGCCGATGCGGCGGCAAAGCTCGACGGCGTAGCCAAGGTGCTGCTGGCCGATGCCGAGCCCTATGCTCATCAATTGGCCGAGCCGCTGGCGGCTCTGGTCGTGTCGCTTGCCAAGGATTACGAAGCGATTGTCGCACCGGCGACCACCACGGGAAAGAATTTCATGCCACGCGTCGCGGCCCTGCTCGACGTGATGCAGATTTCCGACATCGTGAAGGTTGAGGCACCGGACACCTTCGTGCGGCCGATCTATGCCGGCAATGCAATGCAGACGGTGAAGTCGAGCGATGCAAAGAAGGTCATCACCGTGCGCACGTCGACCTTCCAGGCGGCCGGCGAGGGCGGATCGGCCCCGGTCGAGACGATTGCCGCGGCAGAGGATCCCGGCCTGTCCAGCTTTGCCGGCGAGGAATTGTCGAAGTCCGACCGGCCCGAACTGACCTCGGCCAAGATCATCATTTCCGGCGGCCGGGCGATGCAGAACCGCGAGAATTTCGCAAAATACATCGAGCCGGTCGCGGACAGACTCGGTGCGGCCATGGGTGCCTCGCGCGCGGCCGTGGACGCCGGCTATGCGCCCAACGACTGGCAGGTCGGGCAGACCGGCAAGGTGGTGGCGCCGGAGCTTTATATCGCCGTCGGTATCTCGGGCGCGATCCAGCATCTGGCCGGCATGAAGGATTCGAAGGTGATCGTCGCCATCAACAAGGACGAGGAGGCGCCGATCTTCCAGGTTGCCGATTACGGACTTGTCGCCGATCTGTATCAGGCCCTGCCCGAGCTTGAGGCCGAACTGGCCAAGGTGAAGCGCTGATCTGACCGAAGTTTAACCTCGGGACAGTGGCGCAACGCGCCCGAACAGCCTACAAAAGCGGCGCATTTTGACAGAGAGAACCATGGCGCAAGGCATTCAGAAGGTCGGCGTGATCGGAGCCGGACAGATGGGCAGCGGCATTGCCCATGTCTCTGCGCTGGCCGGTTTTGACGTGAAGCTGTACGACGTGTCGCCCGACCGCATCAAACAGGCGCTGGCGACCATCAACGGCAATATGGCGCGGCAGGTCTCCAAGAAGACCATCACCGAGGACGAGCGCCAGGCCGCGCTCGCCCGGATCGAGGGCGCAGACTCCCTGGACGATTTTTCCGACAGCGACCTCGTGATCGAATCCGCGACCGAAAAGGAAGAAGTGAAGCGCAAGATCTTCTCCGATTTGTGCCCGTCGCTGAAGCCGGAAGCCATCCTGGCCACCAATACGTCTTCGCTCTCCATCACGCGGCTCGCGTCCGCGACCGACCGCCCGGAGAAATTCATCGGCATTCATTTCATGAATCCGGTGCCGCTGATGGAACTGGTCGAAGTGATCCGTGGCATTGCCACCGGCGATCCGACCTTCGAGACCAGCAAAGATTATGTCCGCAAGTTGCACAAGATCGTTGCTGTGGCCGAAGATTTCCCGGCCTTCATCGTCAATCGCATCCTCCTGCCGATGATCAACGAGGCCATCTACGTGCTCTACGAGGGCGTCGGATCGGTCGACGCCATCGACACGGCGATGCGTCTCGGCGCGAACCACCCGATGGGCCCCCTTCAGCTCGCCGACTTCAACGGGCTCGACACCTGCCTGTCCGTCATGCAGGTCCTCCACGACGGCCTCGCCGATACCAAGTATCGGCCCTGCCCCCTGCTCGTGAAATACGTCGAGGCAGGCTGGCTCGGCCGGAAGACCAAGCGCGGCTTTTACGACTATCGCGGCGAGAAGCCGATCCCGACCCGATAAGATGGCTTCCCTGATCGGGCGCGGATCCGCGGGCCGGGACCATTGCCCATGCGCCTGAGCATCCTGGCCGTGGGCCGGCTCAAGAGCGGCCCCGAACGCGAGCTCGTCGAACGCTACGTGAAGCGGATCGAAGGAATCGGACGCAACCTCGGGATCGCCGGGCCGGACCTGGTCGAGGTGCCCGAGAGCCGCGCCCGGAGAGAGGATGACCGCCGGGCCGAGGAGGCTGCGGCGCTCCTGGAGCGGGTCGGGTCCTCGGCCGTCGTGGTCTTCGACGAGCATGGCCGGAATGTCGGCAGCGAGGACTTCG
>JAEVZN010000321.1 GCA_023392205.1 Pseudomonadota bacterium | reverse complement strand
CGAGACATTCTTTCGCCTTGGCGGGTTTGCCGATATCCCGCTGATGGAAGATATCGAGCTGTCGAAACGCCTGAAAAGGATCACCGCGCCGATCTGCGTTTCGTCGCGGGTGACGACATCGGGCCGGCGCTGGGACCGCGACGGTCTGTGGAAAACGATCTGGCAGATGTGGGATTTGCGCTTGCGCTACTGGCTGGGCACCGATCCGGCCGCTTTGGCGCGCCGCTATGGCTATGAGCCCCGGCCGGACCAGATCGAGGCGGCGAGCACCGGATCGCTGCGGCGTTCCCGAATTCCCTAAGTCTTCAGCACAGCCCGCCCCGGCCACATCTTCGGACCGGCGCGCTGGTATTGCGGCGCGCGAGCGACCTCTCCGCCAAGGGCCCGGGCCGCCTGCCAGCCCCATCGCGGATTGTCGAGCATCGCACGTCCCAGCGCGACCATATCCGCCTTGCCTTCTGCGATAATCGCATCGGCCTGCGCCGGATCGACGATCAAGCCCACCACCCGCACAGGAATATCGGCCCCCTTGCGGACTTGCGCAGCGAGGTCGACGTTGTAGCCCGGCGCAACCGGGTTGCGCGCTTCGGCAGTGAGACCGCCCGAAGAGACACAGAGATAGTCCAGGCCGTCGGCCTTCAGCGCCTTGGCCAGCGCGACCGCGTCCTCCGCAGTCACCCCGCCCTCAACCCAGTCGCTCGCGGTGACACGTGCAGCCAGCGCGATGTGCTGCGGCACCACCGCACGCACGGCCTGTGCCACCTCGCGCAGAAACCGGATGCGGTTTTCCAGCGATCCGCCATAGGCATCCTTGCGCTGGTTGGAGACCGGGGAGAAAAACGCGTGCAACAGATAACCATGGGCGAAATGCAATTCGATGGCATCGAAGCCTATCCGCACGGCGCGCTCGGCCGCACGCACGAAATCCTCGCGGACCTGTGCGATGTCGCCCTCGGACATTTCCTGTGGCACATGCCAGTTCGACCCGAAAGGCAACGGCGATGGATTGAGCGTCCGCCACGGATCGTCACCGTCCGGCAGAGCACCACCGCCCTCCCAGGGGCGTTGCGCCGATCCCTTGCGGCCGGCATGGGCGAGCTGTATCCCGAATTTCGCCGTTCCGATCCGCCGGCAATGATCGATGACACGATCAAGCGCCGCTTCGTTACGGTCGGAATAAAGCCCCATGCAGCCATGCGTGATGCGGCCATGCCGCGAGACGCCGGTGGCCTCGACCACCACCATGGCGGCCCCGGAATTGGCCAGCATGCCCAGATGCGTGGTGTGCCAGTCATTGGCGCAACCATCGTCGGCCGAATACTGGCACATGGGCGACACCACGATGCGATTGGGCAATTCAAATCCGGCCAGCCGGAGCGGCTGAAACAATGCACTCATGTGATGGGAATCCTCAGAGACGGATGCGCAGCAGGCCTGCGATCTCGCCCACAATACCGCGCCGGAACAGCAGCACGCAAACGACGAAGATCACGCCCTGGATGATAGTGACCCATTGCCCGAATTCGGCGAAATAATTTTGCATGGCAATGATGACGAATGCGCCGACCACCGGCCCGAATACCGTCCCGAGACCGCCGACCAGCGTCATCAGCACCACCTCCCCCGACATGGTCCAATGCACGTCGGTGAGCGAAGCCAGTTGCACCACCAGCGCCTTGGTGCCCCCGGCCATGCCCGCCAGTGCCGCCGACAGGACGAAGGCCAGCAGTTTGTAGCGCTCGGTCTTGTAGCCGAGCGAAATGGCACGCGGCTCGTTCTCGCGGATCGCTTTCAGCACCTCGCCGAAGGGCGAATGGATGATCCGGTAGATGAGCAGGAATCCGCCGAGAAACACCACGGCGACTGTCGCATACATCGCCGTCGGATTATTGAGGTCGATGATGCCGAACAGATGCCCGCGCGGCACAGACTGGATGCCGTCCTCACCGCCGGTAAAGGGAGCCTGCAGCGCGAAGAAATACATCATCTGTGCCAGCGCTAGGGTGATCATCGCGAAATAGATGCCCTGACGGCGGATTGCCAGCGCCCCCGCGACCAGACCGAGTACCGCTCCGGTCGCGGTGCCGGCAAGGATCGCAAGCTCCGGCGTGAAGCCAAAGGTCTTGGCTACATAGGCCGAAACATAGCTCGCCCAGCCAAAATAGAGCGCATGGCCGAAGGACAACAGCCCGACATAGCCGATCAAAAGGTTGAAGGCGCAGGCAAACAGCGCAAAGCACAGGATCTTCATCATCAAAACCGGGTAGATGAAGAGCGGTGCGGCGATGACGAACGCCGTCATCAGGACAAATCCGATCATCTCGCTGCGCGAGGTCTCGGAGACAGCGGGGGCGCCCGGTGCGGTAATGGCGTTCTGCGTCATGTCACGCCGTCCGTCCGAACAGGCCGGCAGGGCGGATCAGCAGCACGATCGCCATGATCACAAAGATCACGGTGTTCGAGGCTTCCGGAAAAAATACCTTGGTAAGCCCCTCGACAACACCCAACGCGAACCCGGTGACAATGGCGCCCATGATCGAGCCCATGCCGCCGATCACGACCACGGCGAAGACCACGATGATGATGTCGGCACCCATCAGTGGATTGACGCTGTAGATTGGCGCCGCCATCACGCCCGCGAGGGCAGCTAGTCCGACGCCGAAGCCGTAGGTGAGCGTGATCATCAGCGGCACATTGATGCCGAAGGCGCGCACCAGTGTCGGATTCTCCGTGGCCGCGCGCAGATAGGCGCCGAGCCGCGTGCGCTCGATCACGAACCAGGTGGCCAGACAGACGACGAGTGAGAACACCACTACCCAGGCGCGGTAATTGGGCAGGAACATAAAGCCGAGATTCTGTCCCCCCCGCAGAATGTCGGGCACCTGATAGGGCAGACCCGACGAACCGTATTGCTGCCGGAACAGCCCCTGGATGATGAGCGCAAGACCGAAGGTCAGCAGCAGGCCATACAGGTGATCGAGGTGATAGAGATGGCGCAGCAGGAAGCGCTCGATGATGACCCCGGTGATTCCGACCAGAATCGGCGCCACAAGGAGCGCCAGGAAATAATTGATGCCGAAATACTGGAGCAGGAAATAGGCCGCGAAGGCACCCATCATGTATTGGGCGCCGTGCGTGAAATTGATGATGTTGAGCATCCCGAAGATCACCGCCAGCCCGAGGCTGAGCAGCGCATAGAACGAGCCGTTGATCAGCCCGAGTAGCAACTGGCCGAACAATGCCTGTGATGGAATGCCGAAAATTTCGATCATGATGTAGCGATCCGCGAGACTTTACCTCCTCCTGCAAGGGCGAGGTCGATTCGCAAGTGCAGCGAAGCAAATCGGGTGGGGGTCAGCGGCATCGATCGCATTTCGTTAGACCCCCACCCGGCCCGCATTCGCTCGTCACCCTCCCCCATTCAGGGGAAGGGATAGGCAGACCTACGTTCAGTTCGTCACCAGCGGGCAGCCGCCGTCCTTCAGTGGGCGGAAGGCCTGATCGGCGGGGATGGTCGCACGCACCTTGTAGTAATCCCACGGCCCTTTGGATTCCTCGGGCTTCTTCACCTCGAACAGATACATGGGGTGGATCTTGCGGCCGTCGGCACGCACCTCGCCCTTGCCGAACAGCTTGTCGTCTGTCGGCATCTCTTTCATCTTCTTGACGACGGCCGCACCATCGGCATCGGATTTCAGGGCTTCGACAGCCTTCAGATAATGCGTGACGGCCGAATACACCCCGGCATGCACCATGGTGGGATGCACGCCCTTGAATTGCGGCGCGAACTTCTTGGCGAATTCACGGTTATTGTCGTTCAGGTCCCAGTACCAGGCCTCCGTCATGATCAGGCCCTGTGCCGTTTTCAGGCTCAGCGCATGCACATCGGTAATGAAGGCGAGCAAGGCCGCGAGATTTTGCCCGCCCTGCACGATGCCGAATTCAGACGCCTGCTTGATCGAGTTGATGGTATCGGCGCCGGCATTGGCGAGGCCGACGATCTTCGCCTTCGAGGCCTGTGCCTGCAGCAGGAAGGACGAGAAATCCTGACCGGGGAACGGATGCCGCACGCGGCCGACGACCTTGCCGCCATTCTGCTCCACCACAGCGGCGGTGTCGCGCTCCAGCGCATGCCCGAAGGCGTAATCCGCGGTTAGAAAGAACCAGGAATCGCCGCCGGTCTTCACGATGGCGTTGCCGGTGCCGTTAGCCAGCGCCCAGGTGTCATAGGTCCAGTGCACCGTGTTGGGCGTACAGGCCTTGCCGGTCAGGTCGGAAGACGCCGCGCCCGACACCAGAAACACCTTGTTCTTGTCCTTGACGATCTGGTTGACGGCGAGCGCGACCGACGACGTTGGAACGTCGACAATCACGTCGACCTTGTCGACGTCGATCCAGGTGCGCACCACGTTCGAGCCGATATCCGGCTTGTTCTGGTGATCGGCACCGAGGATTTCCACCTTCATGCCCTTGGCGGCAGCGCCGAAATCCTCCACCGCCATGCGCGCGGCAATGACCGAGCCCTGCCCCGACAGATCGGAATAGGTACCGGACATGTCGTTCATCACACCGATCTTGATGACGCCGTCCGTATATTGCGCATGCGCAGTGCCGCATGCGAGCGCCGCACTCAATGCGGCCAGTCCGACAAGACGCTTCATGTGATTCCTCCTTCTTTGCCGATGCCTTTTCGCGGGCAACTTAAACGCCAAGATAGTCGTGCAGCTTCTCCAGACTGGTTTCGAGTTCTGAACTGAGCAGCTTGTCCACCACCCGTCCGTGCTCCATCACATAATAGCGGTCGGCCACAGTGGCGGCGAAGCGGAAGTTTTGTTCAACCAGCAGGATCGTGAAGCCCTGTTCCTTCAGGGTGCGGATGGTGTGACCGATCTGCTGGATGATGACCGGCGCCAGACCCTCCGTCGGCTCGTCGAGAAGAAGCAATCTGGCGCCGGTGCGCAGAATGCGGGCGATCGCCAGCATCTGCTGTTCGCCGCCGGAGAGCTTCGTGCCCTGGCTGGAGCCGAGCCGCTCCTTCAGATTCGGAAACAATGTGAAAATCTGCTCGAGTGTCAGCCCCCCCGGCTTGACCACCGGCGGCAGCAGCAGGTTTTCCTCCACGCTCAGGCTTGCAAAAATGCCGCGCTCTTCCGGGCATAGCGCAAGACCGGCGCGCGCGATCTGGTTGGACGAAAGTCCGATCGTTTCCCGGCCCTCGAAGCGCACCGAGCCCGTGCGCTTGCCGACAATCCCCATGATGGATTTCAGCGTCGTGGTCTTGCCGGCGCCGTTGCGTCCGAGCAGCGTGACGACCTCACCCGGAAACACCTCGAAATTGACGCCATGCAGGATGTGCGATTCCCCGTACCAGGCTTCGAGATTTTCGACCGCCAGCAAGGCCGTGCGCGGATCAAGCATGGCCGGTCCCCATATAGGCTTCGCGCACCTCGGGATTGGCGGAGACCGTCTCGTAATCGCCCTCGGCCAGGATCTTGCCGCGCGTCAGCACCGTGATCGTATGTGACAGATTGGAGACGACCGAGAGGTTGTGCTCGACCATCAGCACCGTCCGATCGGCGGCCACGCGCTTGATGAGCGCCGCGATCCGGTCGATGTCCTCATGACCCATGCCAGCCGTAGGCTCATCAAGCAGCAGCATTTCCGGATCGAGTGCCAGCGTGGTGGCGATTTCCAGCGCGCGCTTGCGTCCATATGGCAATTCGACGGCCGGCACATTGGCAAACCCCGACAAGCCGACATCGTCGATCAGGGCATGGGCATGCGGATTGAGATCGTTGAGGCTGGACCGGGAG
>JAEVZN010000273.1 GCA_023392205.1 Pseudomonadota bacterium | reverse complement strand
TCCAGCATCAGCACGCGGCTGGCCGTGGCGATGGCGATAGCCCCGCCCGAACCGCCTTCGCCGATCACCAGCGCCACATTGGGCACGCCGAGATTGAGGCAGGCCTCGGTCGAGCGGGCAATGGCTTCGGCCTGTCCGCGCTCCTCGGCGTCGATGCCCGGATAGGCGCCGGCGTTGTCGACCAGCGCCAGGACGGGGATCTCGAACCGGTCGGCCATTTCCATCAGACGGACCGCCTTGCGATAGCCTTCCGGCCGCGCCATCCCGAAATTGTGCTTGAGCCGGGCCTCGGTGGTGGAGCCCTTTTCATGGCCGATCACGCAGATGCTTTCGCCACGGAAGCGGCCAAATCCGCCTAGAATCGCGTCGTCGTCGCCGAATTTGCGGTCCCCCGACAGCGGCACGAAGTCTTCCACCAGCCGATCCAGGAAATTGACGAAATGCGGCCGCGGCGGATGGCGGGCGACCTGCGTCTTCTGCCAGGGGGTGAGTTCCCCATAGAGGTCGCGCAGGGTCTGGGACGCCTTCTCTTCCAGCCGGGCAATTTCCTCGCCGACCTGGACCTCGCCGTCATCCGCCTGAACCGCGCGCAATTCCTCGATGCGCGCTTCCAGCTCGGCCAGCGGTTTTTCGAAATCGAGGTATGAGCGCATCACGGCCGTTTCGACAGGCGGACCGCAGCGTCCGCGGCGGGCGCCATCGCCCATCGCCACCCCTAAGTCAAGCAAACCGGTGGTGGGACACCCTCAACTCTTTCGCGTCGCGGCCGGGCTGTCGGTGAGCGGGTGCAGATCGCGCACCAGGCTTTTCAGCCGGTCCTGCAGGATGTGGGTATAGATCTGGGTGGTCGAAATGTCCGAATGCCCGAGCAGGGTCTGCACCACGCGCAGATCGGCACCATTCTGCAGCAGATGGCTGGCAAAGGCGTGGCGCAGCACATGCGGGCTGACGGCCTGCGGGCGCAATCCGCAAGACACGGCCAATTCCTTGAGATCGCGGGCGAAATGCTGCCGGGTGAGGAAGCCGCTGGCGCTTGAGGAGGGGAACAGCCATTTCGAATCGGCCTGCTTGGTGCCGGTCAGCAGGCTGCGATAGGCGGTCATGGCGTCCCGCGCGGCATTATTGAGCGGGACGAGGCGCTCCTTGCCACCCTTGCCGCGCACCATCAGCATGGCCTGCCCGTTGCGGGCGGCCGAGGCTGGCAACGCCACGAGTTCCGACACCCGCAGCCCGGTCGCATACAGTAATTCCAGCAGGCAATAGAGCCGCGCCGCGCGGCGCTGCTCGCCGCCCTCGCTCGCCGCAACGGCTTCGCGGGCGCCCGTCAGCAGGCGGTCGACGTCGCCGATTGTCAGCACCTTGGGCAGCGGCCGGCCCCGCCTCGGGCCTTCCAGGATCGCCGCCGGATCGTCCGGCCGATGCTGCTCCGCATAAAGAAAGCGGTAGAGCTGGCGGATCGCCGACAGCTTTCGCGCCTGCGAGGAGGCCTGCATGCCGCGGCTCGACAGGCCGCCCAGATATGTGCGGATGTGCTCGCTTGTCGCCGCCGCAATGGAGATACCCGAGGCGTCAAGATATTCGCAGAAATCGGCAAGGTCGGTGCGGTAGGCCTGCAGCGTGTTGGGCCTTGCGCCCCGCTCGGCGGCCAGCATGTCCAGGAACAGGCCGATCAGTCTTCTTTCGTGCGAAGGGGCCGGTTTTGGCGCGGGCGCGGCGCTCATGATGCCATTCACCGTTGGCGGACAAAGCGGTCTTGCGGGATCGTGACGCTCATTTCCCGTTGCTGCGGTTTCACCAGCACGGCCAGTGCGAACATCGCACCGTAGATCAGGGCGAAGATCATTCCGACAACAGCAAGAAACCGGAACAGGGTCGGCATCGATGAAGGGTGCGGCTGATCTGGGCGGAAAATAAGGCGTTAGCGACATCCAACACGTTCGCACGCCACTGACAAGCCCGCCGGCAGCCGGGTTGCATTCACCGCCGCGTGCTATAGTGAAACCGGCATTGGGTTGGACGATATCGATGCACCACAACCTCGCCGACAACGCCGCCGCAATCTCCGCCACCGAAGCGGCGATCGTGCATGCGTTGCAATCGCGCTCGCTTGTGCTGATCGGCATGATGGGTGCCGGGAAGTCCTCCGTCGGCCGCAAGCTCGCCTTGCGCCTGAATCTGCCTTTCGTCGATGCCGATACCGAGATCGAGGCGGCAGCGGGTATGACCATCCCTGAGATTTTCGAGATCCGCGGCGAACAGGATTTCCGCGCCGGCGAGGCGCGGGTGGTCGCGCGTCTGCTGGAGGGCGGACCGCAGGTGCTGGCGACCGGCGGCGGAGCCTACATGAATCCGGACACCCGGCGGCTGTTGCACGAGAAGGGCATCGTGATCTGGCTGCGCGCCGAGTTTGACGTGCTGATGCGCAGGATCAGGCGCCGGACCGACCGGCCGCTTCTGCACACAGCCGACCCGGCCGATACGCTGCGCCGGCTGATGGATGTGCGCTATCCGGTCTACGGAGAAGCCGATCTGATCGTGGATTCGCGCGACGTCCCGCACGACATGATCGTCGACGATATCGTGAGCGTGCTGTCGCCGCATCTGGCGGCGGGGGGCAGCCGGGCGGTGCAATCGTGACCGCGCATCTCCGGACAGGCGAGCCGGTCATTGTGAATGTTGGTCTGGCCGGCCGGGCTTACGACATCGCCATCGGGCGGGATCTGCTTGCAGGACTCGGACAGCGCGTGGCGGCTTTGCGGCCGGGCGCGCGCGTGGCAATCGTCACCGACGCAGAGGTCGCGCGGCTGCATCTGGACGCCGCCGAAAAATCCCTGGCGGATGCCGGGATCGCCACCAGCCGCATTGTGGTGCCGGCGGGCGAGGGCACCAAGAGCTATCCCGTGTTCGAGCGCGTCTGCGAGGATCTGATTGCGGCGCGTATCGAGCGCAACGATCTCATCGTGGCGCTGGGTGGCGGCGTGGTCGGAGACCTTGCCGGCTTTGCCGCATCGGTGGTGCGGCGCGGACTGGATTTCGTGCAGGTGCCGACAACGCTTCTGGCGCAGGTGGATTCGTCGGTCGGCGGCAAGACCGGCATCAATTCGCGGCACGGCAAGAATCTGATCGGCGCATTTCATCAGCCTGTTCTCGTGCTTGCCGATACGGCGTTGCTCGATACGCTGCCGCCGCGCATCATGCGCGCGGGATATGCGGAAGTCGCCAAATACGGCCTGCTCGGCGATGCGGATTTCTTCGCCTGGCTGGAGGCCAACTGGCGCGACATCTTTGCCGGCGGTCCCGCCCGTGAACATGCCGTGGCCGTCAGTTGCCGCATGAAGGCGCAGATCGTCGCCCGCGATGAACGCGAAAGCGGCGAGCGGGCGCTGCTCAATCTCGGTCACACATTCGGTCATGCGCTGGAAGCGGCGGCCGGATTTTCCGACCGGCTCTATCATGGCGAAGCGATCGCGATCGGCATGGTGCTGGCGTTCTCTTTTTCCGCGCGCCGCGGATTGTGCAGCGAGGCGGATACGCAGCGTGTCATCGCGCATTTTCAGCAGGTGGGGCTCCCCACCCGGATCGCCGATGCGCCTCCCGTTTCGGACGGTGTGGACGAACTTGTCGCGCTCATCGCGCAGGACAAGAAGGTCAAGCGCGGGCGTTTGACTTTCATTCTGGTGCGCGGCATCGGACAAAGCTTCATTGCCACGGATGTGGAGGAAGCCGAGTTGCGTGACTTTCTTGCAGAACAGATGCGTTAGCCGATGAATCTTCCCGACTGGCTGGTCCTTGCGTCCATTATGCTGCTGCTGTGCTTCTCGTTCTTCTTTTCCGGGAGCGAGACGGCACTGACGGCCTTTTCGCGCGCGCGCATGCTGCGGATGGAAAAGGCGGGCAGGAGCGGTGCGTCCATAGTGAACCGCCTGACGGAATCGCGCGAGCGGCTCATCGGCGGCATCCTGCTCGGCAACAATATCGTCAATATCGGTGCATCGTCCCTGGCAACCGGCCTGATGCTGGCCTGGTTCGGCGATGTCGGCGTCGTCTATGCAACGCTCGCCATGACGGCGGTGGTCGTCATCTTCACGGAGGTGCTGCCCAAGACGATTGCCATCAATGCGCCGGATCGCGTCGCGCTGTTCGTGGTGCGTCCGATCGCGGCCGTGGTGTATGTCTTTGGTCCGATCCTGATCGGCATCGAATATCTGGTCAGGTTCATCCTGGCACGCTTCGGCATGCGGATCGGCGAAAGCCAGCCGATCCTGTCGGCACGCGAGGAATTGCGCGGCGCGGTGGACCTCCTGCAGCGCGACGGCAGCGTCGAGAAACACGACCGGGACATGGTCGGCGGCGTGCTCGATCTGCGGGAGTTGCACGTCTCCGATGTGATGATCCACCGAACCGAAATGGTCACGGTCTGCGCCGACGACGATCCCGCGGACGTGGTCAAGGCGATTCTCGCGGCGCCGGTGACACGCATTCCGCTCTGGAGCCGTACGCCGGACAATTTCGTCGGTGTCCTGCATGTGCGGGATCTGCTGGTTGCGATCCAGGAGGCCGGCGGCAACATCGCCAAGATCGACGTGGTCTCGCTGGCGCGGCCGCCCTGGTTCGTGCCTGACATGCGGCCGCTGACGGAGCAGCTGAAAGCCTTCCGCCGGCGCAAGACGCCCCTGGCGCTGGTGGTGGACGAGTACGGCGAGGTGATGGGGCTGGTGACGCTCGAGGACATC
>JAEVZN010000269.1 GCA_023392205.1 Pseudomonadota bacterium | reverse complement strand
GGGCTGGACTGGATGACGGTGGCGGAGATGATGCCGCTGACGGCCGGGCTGGTCCTGCTGGGATGGCTCGGTGCGCTGCCGCTGCATGCCACGCTCTGCGCGCTGGCTTTGCTCGGCGCGCTGATCGGCTTTGCGCCGTTCAACCGCCCGGTCGCGCGGCTGTTTCTCGGCGACGTCGGCAGCCTGCCGCTCGGACTGATCGCTGGCTGGCTGCTCGCGCTTCTCGCCGACAAGGGCTATCTCGCCGCCGCGTTGTTGCTGCCGCTCTATTACCTGATGGATGCGACGCTGACGCTGATCCGCCGCCTAATGCGTCGCGAACGCGTCTGGCAGGCGCATCGCACGCATTTTTATCAGCGCGCCACCGACAACGGATTTTCCGTCAGGGAAGTCATTGCACAGGTCTTTGCGGTCAATGTCGCCCTCGTTGCACTGGCGATCGTCTGCGTGCACTGGAACACACCCACCATCGAAATCGTCTGCTTGGCAGCAGGTGCGATCATGGTAGGCTTGCTGCTGAGGCGGTTTTCGAGGAAGCGAACCTGATGCGGGTTCTGGTGACCGGCGCGAGCGGCTTTGTCGGACGCGCGCTGACCCGAAGTCTGTCGCGCGCCGGCTATCATGTGCGTGCGGCCGCCCGCAACCGGGCCAGAATCCCTGCCGCCGAATTTGTCGAAATCGTTCCGCTGCCCGATCTGTCGCGTCCGGTCGACTGGCGGCCCTTGCTTGCGGACGTGGATGCCATCGTCCATCTGGCCGGAATCGCGCATGTCTCGCGCGCCATCCCCGATTCCCAATACGACCGGATCAACCGGTTGGCGACCAAGGAACTCGCGCTGGCGGCGTCGCTGAGCGAAAATATCCGCCGCCTCGTTTTTGTCTCGTCGATCCGCGCCCAGACCGGGCCTGCGGCCGACACCATCCTGACCGAAAACGACCCGCCACAGCCGACTGATGCTTACGGCCGCTCGAAGCTCGCCGCAGAAGCATTCGTGCGCGGCTATGGGGTGCCGGCGACGATCCTGCGGCCCGTAGTGATCTATGGCGCCGGCGCGAAAGGCAATGTCGCCCAACTGGCCAAGCTGTCCAGACTGCCCGTCCCGCTGCCGTTCCGCGCCTTCGATCAGCGCCGCTCGCTGCTTGCTCTGGAGAACATGCTGTCGGCCATCCGCTTCGTGCTGGAGCGGCCTGCGACGGCCAATGAAACCTATATCGTCTCCGACCCGACCGCGCTGTCGCTTGCCGAGATGATCGCGATCCTGCGCCAGGCGCGAAGCCGCGGGCCTAAACTGACCCGCCTTCCCAAATCCTGGGTGCGCGGCACGCTCAAACTGGCCGGCAAGGCGGATGCCTGGGACCGCATCGCCTATCCGTCCATCGCCGACAATGCCAAATTGCGTGAAGCCGGCTGGATCCCGCCCACCGATGCCCCGCAGGCCTTGGCCAGAATGGCGCAGCGTGCGCGCTGAGGCAGCGCGGACACGTCAGGCGCCTCAGGCCGCCTCGCCCTTGAAGTCAGGCACCGCATCGCGCAACACGCGATAGATTGCGCTCTTGTCCTCGCGGACCAGCCCCTGCTCGAGCGTGGCCAGCCAGACGCGCATGGTGTCGAGCGACGGCGACATCGGCCGCGCCGCCACGATCCCCTCCACGCCGATCTCGGCCGTCGGCTCTTCACGGGCGAACAGGATTTCGTGCAGGCGCTCGCCAGGACGGATTCCGGTAAAGGTGACGTCGATGTCGCGTCCGGGCTCAAGACCGGACAGGCGGATGATCCGCTCGGCCAGATCGACGATCTTTACCGGCTGTCCCATATTCAGCACATAGACGGCCACGTCGGAGCGGTCCGGGCCGAGTGCATGCACGGCGGACGTGACGACAAGATCGCACGCCTCACGGATGGTCATGAAGTAACGCACCA
Source organism: Pseudomonadota bacterium (assembly GCA_023392205.1). Lineage (GTDB taxonomy): Bacteria > Pseudomonadota > Alphaproteobacteria > Rhizobiales > Xanthobacteraceae > Pseudorhodoplanes. Next base: position 2,821 of record JAEVZN010000269.1, on the reverse strand, counting down.
TATCGGGATGCGTCACCGTGACCGGCCCGCCGGCCTCGATCTGCGCCTTGAATTTCGGAACGACCGAGCCATTGGAGGCCAGCACGTTTCCGAAACGGACCGCGATCAGCCGCATCGGCAGCGCGCCCGGCTCGGCCTTGCGTGCGAATTGCCCGTCCAGCGCCTGACAATACATTTCCGCAAAGCGCTTGGTGGCGCCCAGAACCGACACCGGCTCGATGGCCTTGTCGGTCGAAATCATCACCATGGCCGTCGCGCCGGCCGCCGCAGCGGCGTCGGCGACATTGACCGAGCCGAAGACGTTGGTCTTCACGCCCTCGCCCCAGTCCTGTTCGAGCAGCGGCACATGCTTCAGCGCCGCCGCGTGAAACACCATGTCCGGCTTGAAATCTGCCATCAGCCGCATGATGCGGTCGCGGTCGCGGATATCGGCAAGCCGCCCGGTGATCCGCGCGCCCTGTTGGCGGCCTGCCAGCGTTTCCAGCACGGCATGCAGGGCCGGTTCGGAATTCTCGATCACCAGCAGCCGTGCCGCGCCGAATGCGACGATGCGGTCGCAGATTTCCGCGCCGATCGAACCGCCGCCGCCGGTCACCACGATCGAGCGCCCTTTGACGAAGTCTTCCAGCCGCCGGTAGTCGATCTTCACGCTTGGACGCAGCAGCAGATCCTCGACATTGACCGGCGCAAGCCGCAACGCCTCGACGCTGTCGTCCAGCGACGGCAACCGGCTGGTCGCGAGTCCGAGCCTCCGCGCCCGCATCAGCACGGTGTCGGTCGGCACATCCGGCTCGAATGCGGATGGCGTCAGGACGATCCGCCTTACATTGGTGCCGCGCGCGGCCAGCTTCGCCACCGCGTGTTCAAGATCGTCAAAAGTTCCGAACACCTGAATGCCGCGGATCGACTGCGCCTGATCGGCGGGTGATTGCGACAGCACGCCCACCGGCCAGATTTTCTTGACCGCACCGCTTTCGATCGCGCGCAGCAGCACCTCGGCATCGGCGGCCCGACCGAGAATCAGGATCGGCGCTGAATCGTTGCGACTGGCCCTGGTGCGCGCCCGCGAATACCGGAAATAGCGGTAGGCGACCCGCGGGCCGCCCAGGAAAAACATCTGCAGAACCCAATAGATCAGGATGGTTCCCTTCCCGAAGAAGAAGGTCCCATACAGGTTCGGCGCGATCAGGATGTAATCGAGGACGAGCAGCGTCAGCGCCAGCACTGTCGCCGAGCGGAAAATGTTCCACAGATCGGGTAGTGAGGCGAAGCGCCATTTCGCGTCGTCGAGATGGAAAAAATGATAGACGATGCCTGCATAGACCAGCAGGCCGGGTAGCAACATCCACAGCCATTCGATGCGCACCGACAGCCGCTCCTCCTCGAAGCGGATGTAGAAGGCCACGACCAGAGCCGCCGCCGTGACCGCCAGATCGTGCAATACGATCAGGGCTTTCTTCTTGGTCATGGTGCGAAACCGGAACATCGATCACGGTGCGATGGAGGGGGACGAGCCGTTGAATAGCGGCGTTTTCGCCACGGCGCCACCCCCGGACGGGCCCAGCGCCTCCTCGATCGCAGCGAGGACGGGCGCGACAGGCATGTAGTCGAGGCACAGGCTATGGCTGTCCACGCGCCGCATGCAGCCTTCCAGCAGACAGGGCATGCAGGGCAGCGGATTCTGCACGATCCAGACATTGCCGCGCCGCTGCAACTGAGCGGCGGATTGCCATGGCTCCGCGAGCCCGCCCGCCGGCCACGGCCCCCAGCGGCGCGGATCGGTCGGCCCGAACAGCGTGACCGTGGGGCAGCCAGTGGCGGCGGCGAGATGCGTGACCGATGTATCGGGGCCGACATACACCCGTGCCTGCGCCAGCAGCGCACCGAGTTGCGGCCAGGTCAGCGCGCCGTCCATGCGCAGAATATCCGGCCTGTCCTGCCACACGGAATCCAGATAGGCGCGTTCCTGCGGATGCGGGCCGCCGGTGGCCACGATCGTCAGGCCGCGGCGGGCAAGCTCGTCGGCAAGTGCCTGCCAGCCCTCCCTGTGCCATTGCTTGTATCGGAAGAACGGCGTTGCATGCAGCACCGCATAGGGTTGCGCGGGAGCGGCAAAATCAGGCGCATGGGGCGCGACGATGTCGCTACAGGCCTCGATACCCAGTGCATGCGCGAGCAGTAATGTCTCCTCGACGCGGTGCAGATCGGGGTTCATCGGTGCGCGGCGATGCATGAACATCGACTTGAATTTGCCGATCGCGCGCTCTTCGGTCGCGGCCGCACGCCGGCGGCCGGCGACAATGGCGAAGAATGAAGGTCGGTCGCCCGCCTGTGTCGAAATCGCGAGGTCGTAGCGGCGCCAGAGCTTGCGGATAAGGGCCAGGCTGTCCGCAGCCGAGGGGCGTTCCGGACAGCCGATGACCGTGTCGATGTCGGAATTGCCGTCGAGGATCGCCGCCGTATTGGCAAACACCATCACGTCGAGCGTGGCATCCGGCCAGGCCCGGCGCAGACTGCGGATCAGCGGTGTCGTGAGCAGGACATCGCCCAGGCGGCGCAGCGCGATCACGAGGATCCGCGGCTTGCCCTGCAGATCGAGACGCGCGGTCACGATCCGGCCGTCGCCGGGGCTGCCGCCCGTACCGGTGCGGCCGTCTCGCGCCTCGCTCTGAGCACCATGGCTCCGGCCACGCCTACGCCGAAGATGTAGATCCAGGATTGGGTGAAATCGAACAGATGATTGTTGAAGAGCGACGAGATGACATTCTGCGCCACCACCGCAAGTCCGACCCATCCGGCAAAGCCCGGACACCGGAACAGC
>JAEVZN010000020.1 GCA_023392205.1 Pseudomonadota bacterium | reverse complement strand
TGTCGATATAGGGCCGGATTTCCGGATTCTTGAAATCGCGCGCAGACGAATTCAGATAGATCAGGCCTGATGCCACGGTCTGTTCGATGATGTGCTTCACCTTCGTATAGGCCATGGTCGCGATGATCTGGTACGCGCCGGCGGGTTCGATATCCGGCAGGAGATAATCGCCAACCCACGGCTTCGGATTGCGCGACATCGCTTCGGTCATGCCCCAGAACATGTTGCGCCAGACCAGAACCTCGCCGACATTGGCCTGCACGCCGCGAAAATCCTTGGAGCCCGTGGCCTCGACGGCCTTCAGCAGAAGTCCGGCGATGAAATCGAGCTTGACCGCCAGCCGCGTGCAACCGTGCAGAAGCGCGCGCGGCAGGAAGCCGGTCCGCGGGAAGAAGTTGTTGGCCTTCTCAACGTCGCCGTAACAGAACACGTTCTCCCAGGGGATCAGCACCTTGTCGAGAATGAACACCGCATCGTTCTCGTCGATGCGGCTCGACAACGGATAATCGAACGGCGACCCCATCGCCGTGGATGTCATCTCGTAGGATGTGCGGCAGATCAGCTTCACGCCCGGCGCGTTGGTCGGGATCATGAAAATCGCGGCGAAGTTCTTGTCCTGCACCGGGATCAGCCCGTGATGCGCGACGAAGGTGTAATTCGTCAGCGCCGAACCGGTCGCGACAACTTTCGCACCTGACACCACGATGCCGGCATCGGTTTCCTTCTCGACATGGCAGCACACATCGCCCACTTCGTTCGGCGGACGGTTGCGGTCGATCGGCGGATGAATGATCGCGTGATTGACGAAGGGCACGCGCTCCTGACTGAAGCGGTACCACCGCTTGGCGTTTTCCTGCCAGGGGTCGTAGAAATCGGCATTGGCGCCGAGCGTCCCGAGAAACGCCGCCTTGTAGTCGGGCGCGCGGCCGAGCCAGCCATAGGTGATCTTTGCCCATTCGGCGATGGCGTCGCGGCCGGCCACCGATTCTTCCAGCGTTTTCGGCGCCTTGAAATACGCATGCGTCATACCGCCATTGCCGGTATCGGTCGGCACCAGCAGCTTGCCCATATGTTTCGGATCGTGCATCGCATCGTAGAGCCGTGCCACCATCCGCGCAGTATTGCGAAAGGCCGGATGCGTAGTGACGTCCTTGACGCGTTCGCCGTAAATATAGATTTCGCGGCCGTCACGCAGGGAATCCAGAAACTGTTTGCCGTTCATCGGCTTGTCGGCTTTGATCTTGCCCGTGGTCGCGGGGTCGGCGGCGAAAGCCGCTTTGTCGTCACGCAATGCCGCCTGAGTCATGCCTTGCAACCTCCCGTATGCGGCCGCGTTTGCGCGGCTCCGGCGGCATCGAATGCCCGATTGAAATCAAGCCCCTAGCCTTCTCTGACGGCAACGATATGGAAGCGCTTTTGCGAACGCAAGAGAGCCGCATAACCCGTGCGGATGGCGCCACGAATCGCACCAGACATTCCCGATTCCGGATCATGAATATCCGGATCGCGGAGATGGATAACGGCATGAACAACAAACAGGGTGGGCGGGATGGCCCACGATCTGCTGTCATTCTCGCGATTGCCACGGCGGTCCGACTCAACGATGGGAGTTTCCTCCTCAATTTCGAGGACGGAGTTGGAAGATGAAATACCTTTTCCTTGCTGTTGCCGCCGCCGCTTTTCTGGGCACGGTCGTACCCGCCGATGCCCAGCGCTGTCCGCCCGGAACTCGCTATTATTGCGAAGGCTCGAAGTGCCGCTGCGTCTGACCGGGTCCTAGCCATCGGCAGCTTTCAGCCCGGCGCTTTGGCTGACGGGCAGAGCTACCGGATCGCTAGCGCTCTCGCCTGTCTGTCCCGGCGCGGCAAACGCCGGGACATGTTGGCGCCGCAGCGGCTCGCGGCCACGTTGCCCTCAGCCGGCCTTGCAATTCGGCCAGCGACCCGCCAAAATGTCGCAGCTTGGTTTGCCGCTGGTGTGTCTGTTGCGAGCCTTGCGCCCAATGTCGTTATCCCCGGCGGCGCTGCTGTACGGGGCAACAGGAGCAAATCAGCCAGGCCGGGCCCCTCTGGCAATCCGCACGGGTTGCGATGTCGGACTGGAATTCCACACCAGGAATGGCCCATTTTGGCTGACAGAGCCGGCAGTGAAACCGTGTCTACGGTTTTGCGTCCTATCCGGCCATCCGGACGCCTGACGGGCCCGTTCCTCCGATTGCCTTTGAGAGGAGTCCGGCCTTGTTTGAACTGTTAACCCCTTCCGTCATGTCCGCGTTTTTCCAGGTCATCATGATCGACCTGGTTCTGGCGGGCGACAATGCCATCGTCATCGGCCTCGCCGCAGCCGGCCTGCCGGCCGACCAGCGCACCAAGGTCATTCTGATCGGCATCGCCGCGGCAACCGGCCTGCGCATCGTCTTTGCCTTGATGACGACCTGGCTGCTCTCGATCGTCGGATTGCTGCTCGCGGGCGGCCTGCTGCTGCTCTGGGTCGCGTGGAAAATGTGGCGCGAATTGCGCACGCCGCATCACGAAGAGGTGGAGGCGACGGAAGCCATCACCGGTGAAGACATCAACAAGGACGGGACGGTCGGTGCCGCCGCGCCGCGCAAGACCTTCAAGCAGGCCGTCTGGCAGATCATCATCGCCGACGTGTCGATGTCGCTGGACAACGTGCTCGCCGTGGCCGGTGCCGCCCGCGACCATCCCTATGTGCTGATTTTTGGTCTGGCTCTGTCCATCGCACTGATGGGTCTTGCGGCGAGCTTCATCGCCCGGCTGCTCACCAAACATCGCTGGATCGCCTATGTCGGCCTCGCGATCATCCTCTATGTCGCGCTTGAGATGATTTATCGCGGCGGCATGGAGGTGCTGCCGTTCGTTCAGAACGCCATCAACGGCGCCTGATCTGCGGAAATCACGGTCCGGCGCGACCCTTGCGGTTGCGCCGGACCCTGTTGCCTCACCTGCCTCCGGAATGGCATGAGTCCCGCGCAGGCGTCAGAGTGCGGGAAAGCCATGCGGACACAGAAGATCATGATCGTGGGCGCGGGACTGGGTGGGCTTGCCGCCGCGTCCTGTCTGATGAAAGCCGGTCACGACGTGACCGTCTTCGAGCAATCGCCCGTCCTGGGCGAAGTCGGCGCCGGCATCCAGATGAGCGCCAATCCCATGCATGTGTTGCGCTATCTCGGCCTCGAATCCGAGGTGGACCGGCTCGGCGTGCGGCCCGGCGCCTATGTGTTCCGGCTGCACGATACCGGCGAAGTCATTCAGGAATTCGAGCTGTCGGCCGCGCATGAGCGCCAGCATGGCGCACCCTATATCCAGTTGCATCGCGCCGACCTGCACGAATTGCTCGTCAACACGGCACAGAATTTCAAGCCCGACGTGGTCCGGCTGGGCCGCAAGGCGACCGGCTTTACCGAGGATGACGGCGGCGTCACGCTGCATTTCGAAGACGGCGACAATGTGCGCGGCGACATGCTGGTCGGCGCCGACGGTCTGAAATCCACCATCGCGCGCCAGATCATCGGTGAGGTCCCGGCCACCTATACAGGCGACGCGGCCTGGCGCGTGACCGTACCGGTCGAGCGCCTGCCGCAGCCGTTCCTCGATCAGGTCATGTCGGTCTTCATGGGACCGGGCGGACATGCCGTATGCTATTATCTGCGCGGCGGCGCGCTCCTGAATTTCGTCGGCATCGTGGAAACCGACGAAATCGCCGAAGAATCCTGGACCGTGAAATTTCCCTGGGAACGGCTGAAGGAAGATTACGAAGGCTGGCATCCGGCCATCCAGACCATCATCGATGCCGCCGACCGCGACGAATGTTTCCGCTGGTCGCTGCATAACCGTCTGCCGGTGCGCAACTGGAGCACGGCGCGCGCGACCATTCTCGGCGACGCGGCGCATGCGACCCTGCCCTATCTCGCGCAGGGCGCCGCCATGGCCATCGAGGATGGCGCGGTGCTTGCCCGCTCGATGCAACAGGAAGACTCTGTCGCCGGTGCGCTCGATCTCTATCAACGCAATCGCGTCGATCGCACTGCGCGCATCGTCGAACAATCGACCGCAAACCGCCGGCTATTTCATCTGCCTTCGCAGCAGGCGATGCGCGACGAATTCTCCCGCAAGAACGAGGGCGACGACCGCAACAGCTGGCTCTATTCCTACAATCCGCTGACGGTCGAACTCATATGACGCTGCGCGCCGCGGCTCATCTCGTCACCTACAAGCTGCCGCAAGCCGTGGGCGGATCGGGTGTGGCCGCGGTCGATGTCATCCTGATCGATGTGATCGACGCGGATGGCGTCCGCGGCCTCGGGTTCTCCTATGTGCTGGGCGGTCATGGCGGCGTTGCCTTTGCCGCAGCGCAGGCGCAGGTCGCGCGCTTTGTCGACGGACAGCAAATGCTGCCGCCGCAGTCGTTATGGCGAAAGATCGCCGACAGCTTCAACCGCACCGGGCCGGGACCGAACCTGATCGCGCTGGCAGCCATCGACGTCGCCATCTGGGATCTCGCCGCCCGCCAGCGCGGATTGCCGCTCGGAATCGCCATGGGCGGGGTCATCCGGCCGGTGCCGGTCTATGGCAGCGGCGGGTTCAACACGCAGCAATCGCCGCAGGAGGCGGCGAAGGTGGCGATGGAACAGGCCGGACGCGGACTTACCGCGGTGAAGCCGCGCGTGGCCGGCCTGCGCTCCGATGCCGCCGTGATCGCTGCCGTCTGACAGGCGCTGCCGGACAATGTGCAGGTCATGGCGGATGCCAACGAGAAATGCGATCTCCTGCAGGCGCAATGGCTGCTGGCAATGGCCCGCGAACACGGCTTGCTGTTTGTCGAGGAGCCGTTGCCGGCGCATGCGCTGCAAGGCTACCGCGCGCTGGCGGCTTCAAGCGGTGCCGCCATCGCGACCGGCGAACATCTGCAAATCCGCGCATCCTTCATGCCGTTTCTGACCGAACGACTTGCGGCGGTGATTCAGCCCGATCTCGCCATGGTCGGGGGTCTGACGCCAACGCTGGAGCTTGCCGCGCTGGCCGAGGCCCATGATGCGATCGTGTCGCCGCATTTCCTGCCCGGCCTGTTCGCGCATGTCGCCGCGGCCGCGCCATCTTTGCGTTGGCTTGAGGAATTTCCGCTGCTCGAACCCTTGTTCGACGGATGGCCGGTCACCGGCAGGGACGGCCGCATGGCGGCGGCGTCTGACCCCGGTCACGGCCTGACATTGTCCGCGCAATACCGGCGCGATTGTCCGCTTGCCTGGTAGGGATGGCGCCGCGCTGGAGTCGCGACATGCGCATGTGCGCCAAATACAAAACCCGGCCTTGAAACAAGGCCGGGTCTGTCGCCGTGACGGCACGGACACGAGGATGAAGCTTCCCGCCGCACCCGCGTGTGGCTCGGCTTAGTAGCCGTAGCGGAAAGTGCGGTAATAGTGCTTGTGGCGGTAGGGCTTGTAGTAGTTGTAGCTGTAGCCGTAATACGGCTTGTAATAGGACTTGTAGCCATAGCCGTAATAGCCGGCGGAAGCTGCGGTCGGGGCGAGGGCGGCGGTGATAAGGGCGGCACCGGCGGCCAGTCCAAGAATGGTCTTGCGGATCATCGTTCTCTCCTGTGTGTCCAGATGTGACCGTCACATCATGTCCATCAGTCGCAAGCCCCTCCGGTTCGGTTCACGCCGTTTGCCCCTCCTCCGGATTCTCACCGAGCTGTGATCGACACCCCACCGGAGGCGCAAGCCGCGCCCGCAATGCCGCAAAAATAAAGGCCAGCGCGAAGCCGGCCTGAAAAGATATAGGGGATTGAACCGTACGCGGTAGCTGACCCGATCCGAGCGAACCCCGGGGGCTGGGGGGCTGAGAAATCCGAAGTCGTCCGGACCGGGTCTTAAGCTCTGATTTGGCAAGCTACCCGGGCAAGCGCTGGACAGAATTGCGACCCCATTGTGAATTGCAGCACGAAGCCGTGAGCCGTAGCGGGGCGTATGTGCGCCGATATGTTCGGCTTTCCTGTGCCTGAACC
>JAEVZN010000221.1 GCA_023392205.1 Pseudomonadota bacterium | reverse complement strand
CAGCAAGGACGCGCTCGAGAAAGGTCACGAGCGCGTCCACACGTTTGTCGATTGCGGCGAGCAACGCCCGCGAGTCCTACTTGGTCTTGTCGGCGGCCGCAGCCAAGGCGTCGAAATCGGCCTTGATGGCTGCATTGGCGCTGAGCAGACCCGGCAACACCGACTTCACCTGCTCCAGATAGGCCTTGGCCTCCGCTTCCGGCAGCGTGATCACCTCGCCGCCATTCTTCGTCCAGACACCGGCGGTACGGCCGACATCCTCGACGGCGAATTTCTCAACCTTCTGCTGCGCCTTGAACGCCTCGTCCCGGACCATCGCCTGCAGCTCCGGGCCGAGCGACTTGAGGAAGTTGCTGTTCGCCATCACCGGGGCGATCAGATACGAACCGGGCAGGCCGGTCAGGCCCTTGACCACATCGTAATACTTGAACGCCGTGAAAATCGTGGCGCTGGCAATCAGCCCGTCGATGGTGCGGTTCTGCATCGCCGACAGGACTTCACCGAGCGGCATCGAAACCGGCGCAGCGCCGAGTTTCTTGAACGGCTCGATTTGCAACGGCGCCGCACCCGGCACGCGGATCTTCTGGCCCTTGAAGTCGGCCACAGCCCGGATCGGCTGGTGCGAGAGCAGGAACATGGGGCCGTGCGCGAGAATGGCGATCGGTTCGATGCCCTTGCTGTTGCCGAGCGTCGCGAGCTGCTTGCGCACCGCCGGATCGGCGAAGACGCGCTGTGCATGCGCTTGGTCGTTGAACAATCCGGGTGCGTCGAAGACCTGGAAGCGCGGCTCGAGACCGATGAAGAAGCCGGAGGCCGGAATGACCGCCTCGATGGTGCCCATCGCGGTGCCTTCGACCGTTGCCGGGATCGGACCGAGTTGGTTGGCCGGATAGAACTCGACCTTGATCTTGCCGCCGGAACGCGCCTCGATGCCGGCCTTGAATTCCTTCGCCCATTCCTGGCTGAGGTCGTTCACCGTCGGCGAGGAAATTTTCATGGTGTGCGTCTGCGCCTGGGCAGCCGTGACCGACAGAAGCGCCGCTGCGCCGATGGCCAGAACATTTCGAATAACGGTCATTGTCTCTCCCTATATGGGCTCACGCCCGTTTGATTGTTGAGTTCGTCCGGATGCGGCCGGGACCTTAATACTGCCCCTTCGGCTCCAGGCCAAAGGCGTGCTGCCCATACATGGCGCCGACCGCATCCCAGTTAAGGCTGATATGCGAGCTGGCGGCGTGAATGTCACGCCAGAAGCGCTGCACCGGATGGTGCATGCCGAGCGCCGAGCCGCCCATCGCCAGGAACACCGCATCGACGGCCTGCACGCAGAGCTTGGTCGCGTAGGTATGCGTGAGCCGGTTGCGCAGACGCATGTCGAGATCGACCGCCTTGCCGGCATGCACGGTGTCGCTGGTCTCGCGCAGGTCGCGGTGGATCATCAATTGCGCCGCATCGATGGACGCTGTCGCTTCGGCAACCCGCAGCTGCACGGTGGCGAATTCCGACATGCGGTTGTTGCCGCCAGCCACCGCGCCGCGCGTGGTACGATTGCCGACCTGCTCGATGAACGCCTGCAGCGCACCGCGCGCCATGCCGAGCGCGGGAGACACCAGACAATGCGGCACGACCGCAAGCATGGGCTGCCGGTAGATCGGATTGGTATTGACCGCAATGCCCGGCCCTTGCCCGGTCAGCATGTCGGCGAATGTGACCACCCGATATTCCGGCACGAGCGCATCGGAAATGACGATGCTCTTGCTGCCGGTGCCGGCAAGACCCATCGGATTCCAGTCGTCATCGACAGTGTAGTCGGATTTGGGAACCAGGAAGAAGCCGGGCTTCGGCCCATCGGCCAGCGGCAGGATGCCGCCGAGAATGCCCCATTGCGCGTTGTCCACGCCGCTCGCAAAGCTCCAGCGCCCGCTCAGCCGATAGCCTCCCCGCTCGGGGGTGGCCTTGCCGGTCGGCGCATAGGATACCGCCGCCAGCGAATCCAGCGTGTCGCGCCAGAAATCGTGCTGCGCCTCGTCCGGATAGCACGCCAGCATCCAGGGATGCACGGCGCCGAGACTGTAGACCCAGCCAGTCGAACCGTCGCCGCTGGCAATCGCGGACACGGCTTCCACAAACACATCGTAGCCGTATTCAAAGCCGCCAAAGCGCCGCGGCTGCATGATGCGGAACAGCTCCATCTCCCGCATCATGTCGACGAGATCGGCGGAGACCTGCCGCGCCTTCTCAAACTCGATTGCGCGTTCGCGCGCAATCTTGCCGATTTCTTCCGCACGGCGCAGCAGCTCTGGGACGCTGGGGGTGGCCGCTGTCCGGGCCGTTGCAGCAAATGCCACGTATCACCTCCCTGAAAAACTTTTCTTTTACATTAGTCCAGCCGCAAGCCGGCTTCAAGTAAAACTTGCATATGCAAGTAATCAGTCTGACTCAAGTCCCAACGAGACCAGAAAAGCGCTTGAATGCAGGGCCTTTCGCGCCTATCGAAAACACCCGACCTTGCCCGGCGCGCCATTATGTCACGCGATCTCAATCTGCAGGATTTCCTGCCCTATCTCCTGAACCGCGCCGGTTTGCGCATCGGATTGATGTTCTCCCGCGATATCGAGCCGTTCGACGTCACATTGCCGATGTGGCGCGTGATGATCGAACTCAGGCATAACGGCGACCACAGGCTTGGCGAATTGTCCGAGCGCACCAGCATCGATATGTCGACGCTTTCGCGACTGCTGGTTGCCATGCAGCGCAAACAGCTGATCGTGCGCCGCAGATCCGGTCTCGACGGACGCGCGCTCAGCCTGACACTCACGCCGCGCGGGCATGCGTTGGCAGACAAGATCGTCCCGTATGCGATGCGTTACGAGGACGCAGCCATGGATGGCATGAGCTCGCGAGAAACGGCCATGCTGAAAGACCTGTTGAAACGGGTCTTTCTCAACCTCGAAAAGGCAGACCGCGCGACAAGCGAAGGACCGGCCGCAAAAAAGCGGCCGGCCAAGCCAGGAAAGGCTGTCAAGAAGCGAACGAACCGGAAGGTCAGAGCTTCAGCTTGAACAGATTCACGCAATTTGTGCGGCCGATCTTGACGCGATCATTCTCGCTGATGGAAGCCGCGTCAAACCAGATCGCCGCATGATCGATGTTCTCGAACGGCCAGTCGGTCGAGAACAGAATGTGATCGGCCCCGATTTCGAGAATGGCGTCGATCAGAGTCTGGGTGCGGAAATTGCCGGACGTCGTCAGCCAGAAGTTCGAACGGAAATACTCCCCGAGTTTCTTTTTGGCAGGATATTTGGGCGGCAGATGCAAGGTCCAGCCATTGCGATTATCGACCCGCCACATCGAATAGGGCAGGCCCTCGCCCATGTGACCGAGCACGATCTTCAGATTCGGATGTGTAT
>JAEVZN010000206.1 GCA_023392205.1 Pseudomonadota bacterium | reverse complement strand
TGCGATGGCGAAGAAAGGCCGCGCCGGCGCGGCCCTGTGCATCGCCGCCATCGGTTCATTCATCGCCGGCACATTTGGCGTGATCATGCTGACATTGATCGCGCCGCCGCTGGCCACTTTCGCTTTGCGCTTCGGGCCGCCGGAATACACCGCATTACTGGTCGTCGGCCTGATTTTCCTCGCCTACATGTCGAGTTCGTCGCTGCCGCGCACCTTGCTGATGGCAGGCTTCGGGCTCTTGCTCGGCACCATCGGGATCGACGTGGTGTCGGGGCATTTCCGTTTCAGCTTCGATATCCCCGAACTCGGCGACGGGATCGGCATCGTGCCGGTGGCGGTCGGCTTGTTCGGACTTGGCGAAATCCTCTCCACCATGAGCCGCGACATGCAGGGCAAGGTTATCAGTCCGAAATTGCGCGACCTCCTGCCGACCCGCACCGAATTGCGCCAGTCCGCCATGCCGATCGCACGCGGCTCGGTGCTCGGCTTTTTCATCGGTGTCATTCCCGGCTCGGCGCATATCATTTCGAGCTTCGTGTCCTACGCGATCGAGCGACGCATCTCGAAACATCCGGAGGAATTCGGCAAGGGCGCGGTGGCCGGGGTCGCCGGTCCTGAATCCGCCAACAATTCGGCGTCCACAGGTGCATTTGTGCCGATGCTGGCGCTCGGTCTGCCCACCGGTCCGGTGATCGCCGTGCTGATGGCGGCGCTGCTCATTCACGGTATCCCGCCGGGGCCGAGCCTCGTGACCGAACAGCCGAAGCTGTTCTGGGGCTTCGTCGCCTCGATGTATATCGGCAACGTGATGCTGCTGGCGCTGAACCTGCCGCTGGTCGGCGTGTTCGTCAGCATCCTGCGCATCCCCTACGCCTACCTTTATCCGATGATCATCATGTTCTGCGTCATCGGCGTGTATGAAGTGAACAATTCCGTGGTCGATGTCTGGATCATGCTGATCTTCGGCGTGATCGGCTATCTGCTGAAGAAATTCGGCTTCGATCCGGCACCGCTGGTGCTGGGGCTCGTGATCGCGCCGATCTTCGAACTGAGTTTGCGGCAATCGCTGATCATGTCGGGCGGATCGTGGCAGATCTTCCTGCAGCGGCCGATCGCGCTGACATTGTTGTTGCTCAGCGCCGTATTGCTGGCCCTGGCCGCCTGGGGCGCCATTGTCGCCCGCCGCGACTGGCGGGCGAAGCTTGCGGAAGCGGAAGCGGGCGAACAGGCCTGATCCGGCGCGGCAGGATCAGGCGGCGATGATCTCGTCGTCGCCCGGCGTCTCGCGGCGGCGGCGCGCCCGCCAGCGGCCCGCGCGCAGACGCTCCGGCAAGCCAAGCAAGGTGTCGAGCATGCCCGCCCATTGCTCGCCGCGCGCCAGTTCGCGGTCGAGCGCCGACATGGTGCGCGCCAGGCCCGGATCTTCGTCATGCGCCCAGGTCGACAGCACGCGCGCATAGAGCAGCGTCAGCCCCTGCGCGCGCACGATGCCCTTGCCGCCCGCCGTGGAAATCCCCGCGGCACTCATCATCCAGCTCATCGACCGCGCGGCGTAGCCGTTCAGGCACATGGCCAGCGGCGGATTGCGGAAACTCGAACGCACCAGCGAGCGGATCGCGGCCTTGTGCGGCGCATGCGCTTCCAGCCGGCGCATCAGGATGTCGAACAGCTTTTCGCGCACCGGCTCGTCGGCCATGTCCGAGAAATCGGACGCAAGGACCTTCCTGTCGATGTCCTTCATATAGGCCCCGAGGATGGCCAGCACGGACGGGAAATCACCACGCAGCTCGGCCAGCGTCACATTCGCGGCGGTCGCCACATCCGCAAGGTCGATGCTCTCGATCGGCCGTTCCGCCAGAAGACCCAGAAAGCCCTCGATGATGCGCTCGCGCGGGCTGCCCACAGCTTCGGTCATGGTTATCTCCTCGTTCGGTTCCACCCTCATCTAGGGTGCCGAACGCGGCAGCACCATGTCTGACCTGTCATCCGGCCAGTTCGCGCGACCGCCGGGCGGCGGCCAGCACCGCCTCGCGCATCAGCGGATCCAGTCCCTCGCTGCTCAGGAGGATGTCAAGCGCGGCGGCCGTGGTGCCGCCAGGCGAGGTCACGTTCTGCCGCAGGGTTGCGGCATCGAGCGGCGAGCGATGCAGCATCTCTCCGGCCCCTGCGACCGTCTCGCGGGCGAGTTTCTCGGCCAGTTCCGGCGGCAACCCGGCCGACACGCCGGCGCGGGTGAGCGCCTCCGCGAGCAGAAAGATATAGGCCGGTCCGGAACCGGAAACGGCGGTGACCGCATCCATCAGGCTTTCGTCGTCGATCCATTCGACGGCGCCGGAGGCCGAAAGCAGCCGCTGCGCGCGCTCCCGCTGCGCATCGCTGACCGCCGCATTGGCGATGGCGACCGTGATCCCGCGCCCGATGGCCGCCGGCGTATTGGGCATCGCCCGTACGATCGCCGATCCCGGCAGGCCCTGCGCGAGGAAGGCCAGCGTCTTGCCGGCCATGATCGACAGCACCAGCGTCCCCTCCTCCGCCATCGCAGCGACCGAGGGCATCACGTCCGCAGCGACCTGCGGCTTCACCGCCAGCACCAGTGTCGCGATATTCGAAATCGCGCCGGCGGACGGGTTCAGCGCGACACCGCGCTGCGCCAGCGCCAGCAGCTCGGGCGACGGCTGCGGCTCGACCACGACCACGTTGCCGGGATCGAGCCCGAGCGCCAGCCAGCCGTCCAGCATGGCGCTGCCCATCTTGCCGGCCCCCAACAGAGCCAGAATGCCGATATCGTCGAGCCGCGTTTTTCCGGGTTGTGCCATGATGATGCGTCCGTTCGTCCCGCACGGACATGTCCCTGACGATCAGGGATGCGGGATGCGGATGATCTTATGCTGGATTTTTCCGGCGACGGAAATCCGCTCGCGGGGCGCGAACGGCGATCAGGCCTCGCCCGAGGTCTCGAACATGGCCGCGTCCATGGCTTCGCGGGCGGTCTTGCCGGCCCAGAGCACGAACTGGAAGGCGGGATAATAGCGCTCGCAGGTGTCGAGCGCGGTCCCGAGCACCGTCTTGCATTGCTGGTCGGTCGCCTCCAGTCCGCCGGTCAGCAGCAGCGCATGGCGGAACATGACCATGCCGTCGTCGGGCCACAGGTCGAAATGCCCGATCCACATCTGCTCGTTCATATGCGCAATCAGCTGCTGCAATTCGGAGCGGCGATGATCGGACACCTTCATGTCGAAGGCGCAAGCCATATGCAGCGCCTCGAGATTGTCCATCCATGTGAACGAGACCTGATAATCGGACCAGCGGCCCTTGATCAGGATATTGATCTCGTCGTCACAGGCGCGCTCGAACGCCCAATCGTTCAACGACGCCATGCGTTCGACAACGTCGAGCGGGCTGACCCGCAGGCTTGAGATCGTCTCAGTGAGTGTCATTGCCGCTTTCACCCGCTCCTTGCGAGACTGCTTCGCGCTGGACCGACGCACGCAGGGACGCAACCGAAAGTCCCGTCAAGGAACCTTCCGACGCAGGCCAAGCCGGACAGCGTAGATTGACTCGCAGACACCGAATCACTTGGCCCTTCGACTATAGCTGCCCGGATTCCGTGCAACCAAGCCAAGATTTATTCGCTGCAACCTTGGTCGTGGATTCGGTGAATCGGCGCAATGCGCGAAGACGCGCCGTCCACAATGGCGCGCGCGACCGTTTGACTCAGTTTGAGTCACACGCGGTCGATCCGTTCAGTCGAACAGGCTGGAGACCGATTCTTCGGAGGCGGTGCGGCCGATGGCTTCGCCGATGAGCTGGGCGATCGGCAGGACACGGATATTTGCCGCGCTCTTCATTTCCGCGGTCGGCTGGATCGAATCCGTGATCACCAGCTCTTTCAGCCGCGATGAGGTGATGCGCGCAACCGCGCCGCCGGAAAGCACGCCATGGGTGATGTAGGCATAGACCTCGGTCGCACCCTGAGCGAGCAGTGCATCGGCGGCATTCACCAGCGTGCCGCCGGAATCGACGATGTCGTCGACCAGAATGCAGACATGACCTGCGACTTCGCCGATCACGTTCATCACCTCGGATTCGCCGGCACGTTCACGCCGCTTGTCGATGATGGCGAGCGGCGCATTGATGCGCTTGGCGAGACCGCGTGCGCGCACCACGCCGCCGACATCCGGCGAGACAACCATCAGATGGGCGAGGTCGAACCGCTCCTTGATGTCGCGCACCATGCCCGGCGACGCGAACAGGTTATCGGTCGGGATATCGAAGAAGCCCTGGATCTGGCCGGCATGCAGGTCCAGCGTCATGACGCGGTCGGCGCCAGCATGGGTG
>JAEVZN010000145.1 GCA_023392205.1 Pseudomonadota bacterium | reverse complement strand
GCATAGACCAGTCAGATACGGAGACGGTGACCTGCGGGTTTTACAGCATAAGGCGGATTATACGGCTCGTTCGCAGGGAATGGCGGCCGTCCCATGCTACGCAATGCCTCACATGCTCTCGCCGGCCGCGGGTTGCGCGCGCCCGCCGAGAAAGGATTCGGAGACGAGGGCATTGCCGGCCATCTCGGAGGCCGGGCCGGATGTGATCACGCGTCCGTTTTCCAGCAAATAAGCCCGGTCGGCGATCTTGAGCGTATGACGCGCCTTCTGCTCGACCAGCAGCACGGTCAGGCCCTCGGCCCGCAATTCCTTCACCAGATCGAATACGAAGCTTGTCATCTTCGGCGCCAGACCGAGCGACGGCTCGTCAAGCAAAAGCAATTTCGGGCGCGACAGCAACGCACGGGCGATGGCCAGCATCTGCTGCTCGCCGCCGGACAACAGGCTGGCCAGCGACCCCTTGCGTTCGGCGAGAATCGGAAAACGCTCATACATCCGCGCGACATCGGCTGCCGCTTCGGCGCTATCGCTGCGGCAATAGGTGCCCATCTGCAAATTTTCCTCGACCGTCATGCGGCCGAGAATGCCGCGGCCTTCAGGCACAAGCGCCAGCCCCGCGCGCAGATTGGATTCCGCCTGTCCGGCTTTCAGCGGCCTGCCCTCATAGGAAATCTCGCCGGTGAACGGCAGAAGCCCGGCGATGGCCCGCACCGTGGTGCTCTTGCCGGCACCGTTGGCGCCGATCAGAGCCACGATTTCGCCGGTCTGAACTTCGAGCGAGATGCCGCGCACGCCGGAAATGGCGCCGTAGCGGACATCGAGATCGCGCACCTGAAGCATCATTCCTCCCGGCCGAGATAGGCGTCGAGCACCGCCGGATTGGCGCGGACCGATGCGGGATCGCCCTGCGCGATCAGTTCGCCGAAATCCAGCACATAGAGGTAGTCGCAGAGGTTCATGACAAACGACATGTCGTGCTCGATCAGCAATATGGTGAGCCCGCGCTCGCGCAATACGAACAGAAGGCGACGCAATTCCAGCGCCTCGTCATGGTTCATGCCCGCGACCGGCTCGTCGAGCAGCAACAGTTTCGGCCCGGCCGTCATCGCGCGCGCCATCTCCACCTTGCGCTGGATGCCGTAGGGCAGCGACTGTGCGAGCCGTTCGCGTACATCCTCCAGGCCGAATGTGACCAGCGCCTCCTCCGCCTTGCGGCGCGCCTGCGGATCTGCAAAGCGCGTCGGCAAAAGCCTGCGCCAGGTCGCCTCCGTGTGCGGCTGCGCCACAAGCAGATGCTCCCACACCGTCATCCCGGCGAACAGCCGGATGTTCTGGAAGGTGCGGGCAATGCCGAGCCGCGCGATCCGGTAAGGCCGCTGCGAGGTGATATCGCGGCCCTCATAGGAGACCGTGCCGGAACTGACCTGATAGGCGCCGGTCACGAGATTGAACAAGGTCGTCTTGCCGGCGCCGTTCGGCCCGATCACACCGACGATACGCCCTTCCGGAATGTCGCAGGACACGCCGTTCAGTGCGCGAATGCCGCCGAACGACCGCGAGACATTGTCGAGCCGCAACAGCGGCTGTGCAGCAGCGTTACTCATACGGCACGCTTCTGCAGAAACAGCATACGGAACAGGTTGCGATCGAGAATGCCCTGACGGCGCACCAATAGCATCACGATCAGCAGGCTGCCGAATGCCGCGAGCCGCCAGTCAGACAGGAAGCGCAGCATTTCCGGAAGCACCACGATCAAGGCCGCGCCGACAATCGCACCCGGCGCCACGGTCGATCCGCCGAGAATGACGACCAGCACGAATTCGATCGAACGGTCGAAGCCGAAATTGGCCGGCTCGATATAGACATGGTGATGCGCGAACAGGCCGCCGGAAATCGCCGCGACCGCAGCCCCGAAGCCGAAGGCGCCGATCTTGATCGAGGTCGTATTCAGTCCAACGAGGCTCGCCGCCGTCTCGTCGTCATGCACGGCCCGCAATTCGAGCCACAGCCGCGATTGCTCGATGACCATGACCAGCACGATAATGCCGGCCGCCCAGGCCCAGATATAGCCGACTGAGACATGCTGCATGCCGCTGAAGCCGCCCGATCCGCCCATTGTGTCGAAATTCAACAGGAAGCTGCGCACCATCTCGCCGAAGCCGAGTGTGGCCATCGCCAGATAGATGCCTTTCAGCCGCAAGGCCGGAAACCCGATGATGACGCCGATGATCCCGGCAAAGACGGCGGCGATCAGCAAGGCCGCGGTCAGCGGCACGCCCATCTCCACCGTCAGCCATGACGTGGCATAGGCACCGATGCCCATGAAGCCGGCATTGCCGAGCGACAATTGTCCGGTGGCAAGGATGATGTAGACGCTGAGCGCACCCAGCATCAGGATTCCGGTATCGGCCAGCAGGCCCGCATAATAGGTGGACATCAGACGCGCGGTCCCAGATCGGTGCGTGCGCCACCCAGAATGCCTTGCGGGCGCAGCAGCAGGATGAGGATCATCAGGCCATAGACCACGAGGTCGCGGACCTGCGATCCGCCATAGGCCACGGTCATGACTTCGGCGATGCCGATCAGCGGACCGGCGACAAGCGCGCCCCAGATCCGCGTCACGCCGCCGACCACCATGACGGCGATCGCCTTCAGGCCGGTCTCGACGCCGACATAGGGCGTGATCGCCGCATAATGCAGGCCGACCAGCACGCCGGCGGCGCCGGCCATCATGCCGGACAGGATGAAGGCGAGCAGCATCAGCCGGTCGGCGCGCACGCCGAGTAGCCGCGCGACATCGCGATTTTCGGCCACCGCCCGCAACGCGCGCCCGATCGAAGTGCGCTGCACGATGAAGGCCAGCGCGGAGACCAGCAACACGGTCGCGCCGAGCACAATCAGCTGCATGCCGCCGATGGAGACCGGGCCGAACTGATAGCGCGTGTCGAGAAATTCAGGGGGCAATTGCAGGGGGTCGGAGCCCCACATATTGGTGGCGACATTCTGCAGGATGATCGAGAAGCCGAGCGTGCTCAGCATCGGCGTGATGACCGGCGTGTTGCGCAGCGGCTCGTATCCGACCTTCTCGATGATGATGGCGATCAGCGCCGCACCGGTCATGCCGGCGGCCACCGCCAGCGGCAGCGGCAATTGCGCAACGATGATGGTGAAACCGATATAGCCGCCGATCATGAACAATTCTGCGATGGCGAGATTGAGAATGCCGAGGATTCCCATGACCAGCGAAAAGGACAGGGCAATGAGCGTGTAGACGGCGCCGAGGGTGAGGCCGTTGACCAATTGCTGAAGGAGCATTCTGCCGGTCCTGCCAGAAGATTTTTTGGGAAAGCGGGATGGAGGCGGTGCCGCGCAAGGTCAATGCGCTGGCGCGGCACCCATATTCTACGAGATGCGCAAGGATGTTGCCGGACTGCCTGCGCAATCCGGCACAGCCCGCGCGAGTACGGCATCAGGAGCCGCAACCGCCGCCCGCGGCGGAAGAGCAGCCGCGCACCTTGGTCTCCCAGGCGCCGTTCTGACCCTGCACGATATAGAAGGCCTTGATGGCGTCGCCGTCCTCGTTGAAGGAGATCGGACCGCCGAGACCCTCAAAGCCCTTCAGCTTGGCCATGAAGTCGCGGATCTTGGTGCGGTCGGCGGCCAGGTCTTCCGGCTTGCCGGTGACGCCGGCCTTCTTCGCCGCATCGATATACATGTTGACGATCTCATAGATATTCGCGTCGTACATGCTCGGCTCGATATCCGGCGGCAGGTTCGATTCATTGCGCAGCAGCGGCTGCAGCTCGGCCACGAATTTCTGCGCGCCGGGCGCACTCATCGTCGCATAGAAGGTGGCGGGTGCGACCAGCGGGATTTCCGGCGCGGCCTTGAGGATTGCCGAGGAGATCAGCTGCGTGGCGCCGACGACCGGCTTCATGAGACCCTGCCGCTTCATCTCGCGGATCACGGTGACGGCCTGGCTGTAATCGGCGCTGACCACCACGCCATCCGGATTGAGCGACTTCAGCTTCGTCACCTGCGCGCTGACGTCGAGATCGCCGGTGTTGAAGGAGAGCAGATCGTTCTCATTGAGGATGGCGATGCCATTCTCTTTCAGGACGGCCGGCATGATGCGGGTGCCGACGGTGGCGGCGGTGGCGTCCCTGGCGTCGTAGATGACCGCGACATTCTTGATGTCGAAGGCCTTCTTGTAATAGGGGACCGTCGTCTTGGCGAGGATGCCTTCGTCGATGGTGTTGCGGAACGCCCAGGGGCGGTTCGCCTTGGCGACGCCGGGCTTGGACGATGCCTGCGAGGTCGCCACGATGCCGATCTGGTTGGCAACCGGGAACACGACTTCCGCCGCCGAGCTGGTCAGCGGGCCAGCCACCGCCAGCACCTTGTCGTCGCTGGCGAGCTTGCGCAGCGAGTTGGTCGACTGCGCCGGACGCGCGGAATCGTCATAGATCACGAGCTTCAGTTTCGCGCCGTTGATGCCGCCGGATTCGTTGACCTTCTTTTCCAGCATGCGAAGGGTCACGGTATTGGTCCGACCCCATTCGGCGAAATGTCCGCTGCTCGGCACGATCGCACCCAGCACCACCTCACCTTTCAGCTCCTGTGCCTGCGCCGTCGGCAGAATGCCAAGCGAAACGCCCATGATCAAAGCAGATGCGAGGCCGAGGCCTCCACCGCGTCGCGTTACACCACTCATCGTCAGATTCTCCCAGTTGGCTCCGCCTCAGGCGAAGCGATGCATATTCCGGTCCGTGCCGGTCAAACGCGCGTCGCTTGCCCAAGGATTGGCCGCGACCGCACATGACCCTTCCCGCCCCTATGCATTCTTCAGGCCAACTTGCCCAGATAGCTAGCTTGAAAAGCTTCGGGAGCTAGGTAATAGTCCTTGCGACTGCGGCGCATGTCAAGCCGATGGCCTTGCATCAGGCATCTCGGACTGGCCGAATTTTTGCACGCGCCGATCTCGACTTGGGCGGCGCTTGCGCTGCAATATGCCAGGGAGCAGGATACGGCGATGACGATCAAGACAGGCGCGCAACACATCAAGTCTCTGCAGGACGGCCGCACCGTCTATCTCGACGGCAAGCTGGTCGGCGACGTGACCACGCATCCGGCCTTCCGGAATGCCGTGCGATCGTCCGGCATGCTTTATGATTTTCAGGCGCATCCCGACAATGCGGAGATGATGACATTCGATGTCGGCTCCGGCCGCCGCGCCAACCGCGCATGGGAAATGCCGCGCGATCACGCGCAGATGGTCCGCCGCCGCAAGGCGTTGCAGGCCTGGTCGGGCCTGTCCTACGGCTTCATGGGCCGGTCGCCGGATCACGTGGCGTCGGCGCTCGTCGGCCAGATGATGGGCATCGAGTCGTTCCGCAAACACGGCACGGACCGGGCGAAAGCCTTCGAGGATTATTTCGATTATGCACGCAAGAGCGACCTGTTCCTGACCTACGTCATCATCAATCCGCAGGCCGAGCGCGCCAAGGATTGGGGCGATCAGGTCGAGGATCTTGTCGCGCGCATTGTCGACGAGGATTCAAGCGGCATCACCATTCGCGGCGCAAAGATGCTGGGCACAAGCTCGATCATGGCCAACGAGGTCCTGGTCGCCAACCTGCAGCCGCTGAAGCCCGGCGAGGAAGACCTCGCTTTCTCCTGCGTGTTGCCGATGAACACCAAGGGCCTGCGCGTGCTGTCGCGCAAGTCCTATGAGGCCTCGGCCGTGTCGACCTTCGACAACCCGCTGTCGTCGCGTTATGACGAGAACGACGCGCTGATGTATTTCGACGACGTGAAGGTGCCGTGGGACCGCGTGCTGGTCTATCGCGACACTGCCATGTGCGCGACCCAGTTTCACGGCACGCCCGGTCACGCCTATCAGAATTATCAGGCGCAGATCCGGCTCACCGTCAAACTCAACTTCCTGCTGGCGATGGCGCGGCGTCTGGCCGACACGATCGGCACCACCAACATTCCCGCCGTCAAGGAGCAGCTCGGATTCCTCGCCGCCCAGGTCGGCATGGTCAATGCGATGCTGGCCGGCATGGAAATCGAAGGCACGACCTTCGGCGAGTATTACGTGCCCAACAAGCATTACATGTATTCGGCGCAGGTCATCACGCAGGACCTCTATCCGCGCATCATCAATACCTGCCGCGAACTGGCCGGCGGCTCGCTGATCATGCTGCCCTCCTCGCTGCACGATTTCAGCGATCCGAAACTCGAAGCGATCATCGGCAAGACCCAGCGCTCCTCCATCATGTCGCCGGAACAGCGGGTGAAATTCCTCAAGGCCGCGTGGGACGCGATTGGCTCGGAATTCGCCTCGCGGCATACGCAATACGAGATGTTCTATGCGGGCGCGCGCTTCACCACCAGCGCGCACAGCTATCGCACCTATGACTGGGACAAGGGCCTGGCCATGGTCGACGACCTGATGGGCTCGTACCAGCTCTCGGACGAATTGCCGCTCTCCGCCCAGCGGGCGGCAAGCTGACATAAATCTGCGCAACCGGCGGGCGAAGCATCGCGCTTCGCCCGGCCGCAATGGAATTGCCGGATCGGACTTGACGATCGCGCCCGCACGCGGTCCATAAAGCGGACCCGCCGGCAATCCTGCCGCCTCCCGTTTCCCGGCCGCGCCCTGAGGACTTTCGTGAGCATCAACAAGCCGCATCTTGAATTCCACACCCTCGATCTGGCCTCTGGATGGGAGACGCCGCCCGGCTATCCGGCGGGCATCCAGCAGAAGATCCTGGCCGGCGCGCTCGACGAGCAGAACCGCAGCGGCACCCGCACGCGCCTCCTGCGCTTCGCGCCGGGTGTCTACACCACGGCGCCGTTCGTGCATGAATATTGGGAAGAAGTGTATCTGATGCAGGGCGACCTGATCGTCGGCAACGACGACAAGGGCGAAGGCGGCGAGGCGTTCCCGATCAACACCTATGCCTGCCGTCCGCCGGGTGCCTATCATGGGCCGTTCAAGTCCGAGAATGGCTGCCTGCTGCTGGAAATCCATTATTTCGACGAGAGCAAGTGAGCGTGCGCATCGCGCCGCGGACTGCAACGAATCCATCGTGACCGATAAGCATTCAGACCATCCGGACGGATCGCACCGCGCAAATGTCGCGCGCTGTCTCGCCGCCATCGAATCCCCGCACGGCGAAGGCGCACGCACCTTCACACGCGTCTATGCCGACGCGGCGCTGGCCGCGGCCGATGCTGCCGACCGCGCAGCCGCGCTGGGCCTCGACCCGCTGCCGCTGGCCGGGCTCGCAATCTCGATCAAGGATCTGTTCGACGTGAAGGGCGAGCCGACCCGCGCGGGCGCGGCGATCGGGAACGACTTTGCGCCGGCTGCGGCCGATGCCCTGATCGTGCGCCGTCTGCGCGCGGCCGGCGCAGCGATTATCGGCAAGACCACGATGACCGAATTCGCCTTCAGCGGTCTCGGCATCAACCCACATGACGGGACGCCCGCCAATCCCTGGCGGCGCAGCGAGAAGCGCATCCCCGGCGGCTCGTCGTCGGGCGCCGCCGTTTCGGTGACGGACGGCATGGCTGATGCCGCCATCGGCACGGATACCGGCGGATCTGTCCGCATTCCGGCCGCCATGTGCGGCCTTGTCGGCTTCAAGCCGACCTCGCGCCAAGTGCCCCTGGATGGCGCTTTCCCTCTGTCGCAGAGCTACGATTCCATCGGCCCCCTCGCCCGCGACGTGCAGACCTGCGCGCGCGTCACTGCAGTGATGTCCGGGCAGCCCTTCAGCCCGGTGACGCCGCGGCCGGCGAACGGCATCACAATCGCCGCCGTTTCGAATTATGTGCTGGACGGGATCGAGCCGGTGATCGCTGGCGCCTTTGAGCGCGCGCTGAAACAGCTTTCCGCAGCCGGCATGCAAATCAGGACCGTGCATCTCGACGTGCTGGACGATCTGCCTGCGCTGTTCGTCGGTGGCGGGCTGGTGGCGGCGGAAGCCTACGCAATCCATCGCGCGCTGATCGAAAAGTCGGGACCGCGTTACGATCCGCGCGTGCTGGTGCGCATGCTGCGCGGGAAGGATATCTCGTCTGCGGATTACATCGCGCTGCTGAAATTGCGGACGGCCCTGATCGCGCGCTGGACCAAAGAATGCGCCGATGTCGAT
>JAEVZN010000142.1 GCA_023392205.1 Pseudomonadota bacterium | reverse complement strand
TCCTTGCAAAGTCACCCGCCGGCGCGGAGGGCACGGGCGCCGGCGGGTGTCTCAGGGCTGCGGTTGAGTGAGCCATAGCGATTATCTAACGCTTGGCAACGAACAAAACAAGAACATTTCGGAAGTTGATTGTCGCTGCTGAATATCGTGGCATCGGCGGTTCCTTGCCCCATGATATGGGCAACGGGCCGGCCTTTGTTACAGTTCCCGAACCGCAGCATGATCAGCATCGTCATCCCGACCCGCGAATCGGAGCGCGTCCTTGTACGCACGCTGGCCGGTCTCGTGCCGGGGGCCACGGCCGGGCTGGTGCGGGAGGTGATTCTGGCCGATGCCGGATCGCAGGACGAAACCGCCGCAATCGGCGATGTCGCCGGCTGCCGGCTGATGGTGGTGCCGGGACCGCCCGGTCCCCGGCTTAAAAAAGCCGCCGAAGCGGCAAAGGGCCCGTGGCTTTTATTCGTACCGGCCGGATCGGTGCTGGAGACGGGCTGGATCGAGGACGTGCGCCAGTTCATGGAAACCGCGCCCTCCGGCCATGCCGCTGTGTTCGGTGCAACGCGGCCGGTACAGGGCGGCACGTCCTTATGGTCGGAATTGCTGGCGCTTTTGCGGGCACGCAAGGCCGTGCTCGATCCGGACCGCGGTCTGCTCATCGCCAAGGAATTCTACACCGTACTCGGCGGACACCGGGATATCGAGGCAACGCAGGCCGATCTCCTGCGCCGGATCGGCGCGAAGCGGATCGCCGTCATGCGTAGCGGTATCCGCAACCCGGCTTGAGGCTTTCACACGCCGTTGACCTACAAGGGGTGTTATCGGCCGGCCGGATCAATATGTGAGCCGCTTCGCGTGGCAATATCGGACTGACAGCATGAAGATCGATCTGAGCGGCAAGCGCGCCGTCATTACAGGCTCCACGGCGGGGATCGGATTTGCCATCGCCAAGGGGCTGGCGGGCGCGGGCGCGTTGGTCGTGATCAACGGCCGTTCCGACGGATCGGTGAAGGCCGCCACCGAAGCTCTGAAGAAATCTGTGCCGAAGGCCGAGGTCGATGGCGTGGCGGCCGACCTCGCGACGGCGCAAGGCGCGGCGGACTTCATCAAGCGCGTCCCCGACGCCGACATCCTGGTCAACAATCTCGGTATCTTCGAACCGAAGCAATTCGAGGAGATCACCGATGCGGAATGGCTGCGGTTCTTCGAAACCAACGTGATGAGCGGTATCCGCATGTCGCGCGCCTACATTCCCGTCATGAGGCAGAAGAACTGGGGCCGCGTGGTCTTCATCTCCTCGGAATCCGGGCTGAATATTCCAGCCGAGATGATCCATTACGGGATGACCAAAACCGCGCAGCTTGCGATTGCGCGCGGTCTGGCCGAATCGCTTGCAGGCACCGGCGTCACTGTGAATTCCGTTCTGCCGGGGCCGACGCGTTCCGAAGGCGTTCTCGATTTCTTCGGCAAAATGGCTGCCGATCAGGGCGTCTCTCAGGCGCAAATGGAAAAGGACTTCATCGCCCAGCGCCGGCCGACCTCGATTACACGCCGCCTCGCGTCCGTGGAGGAAGTGGCGAACATGGTCGTCTATGTCTGCTCGAAACAGGCCTCCGCCACCACGGGCGCGGCGTTGCGGGTGGAAGGCGGATTGCTGCGCCACATTGGGTGACGGGGCATTGCCCGATGCGTGCGGCAGGACAGACCGCGCGCCTAAACCGTCGCGCCCTGTGCCTTCGGACGGCGCAGATGCTCGTCGAGACGCGGCATGATCTCCACGAAATTGCACGGCCGGTAGCGGTAATCGAGCTGATGCACGAGGATGCCGTCCCAGGCATCCTTGCAGGCGCCGGGCGAACCGGGCAGGCAGAAGATATAGGTCGCACCCGCAACGCCCGCAGTGGCGCGGGTCTGGATCGCAGACGTGCCGATCTTCTCATAGCTCAGCATCAGGAACAGGGTCGCGAAGCCCTCCATACGCTTTTCGAACAGCGGCTCGAGCGCCTCGGGCGTGACGTCGCGGCCGGTAAAGCCGGTGCCGCCGGTGGTGACGATCACGTCGATTGAGGGATCGGCGATCCAGTTTTTCACCTGCGACCGGATTGCGTCGGCATCATCGGTGACGATGGCGCGTGCGCCGAGCTTGTGACCGGCTTTCTCGATCCGCTCCGCGAGTGTGTTGCCGGATTTGTCATCCGATTCCTTGCGGGTATCCGACACGGTGAGGACCGCAATGGACAGCGGGACGAAGTCGCGCGATTCGTCGATACCGGGCATGTCGCCGTTGCCTACAATTCCGCCGCGCGGAAAGTATCGCAGGCGGAGACCTTGCCTTCCTTGAAGCCGATGGTGAACCAGCGCTGGCGCTGCGCCGCCGAGCCGTGCGTGAAGGAATCCGGCACCACGCGGCCTTGCGTCTGCATCTGCAGGCGGTCGTCACCGATCGCCGCGGCGATGGCGAGTGCGCCCTCGATATCGCCGGGCTCGATGAACTTCACGCGCCGTTGTGCATGATTGGCCCACACGCCGCCGAAGCAATCGGCCTGCAGCTCGACCCGCACCTGGATATTGTTGGCCTGCGCCTTCGAGCCGGCCTGCTGCTGCATCTGCTGCGCGCGCGGCAATATGCCGAGCAGGTTCTGCACGTGATGCCCAACCTCATGCGCGATCACATAAGCCTGCGCGAATTCGCATTGGGTGCCTTTGCAGGCGCGGAATTTGGTTTCCATTTCGCGGAAGAATGCCGTGTCGAGGAAGATGCGGTTGTCGGGCGGACAATAGAACGGACCCATCGCCGATTGCGCCATGCCGCAGGCGCCGGCGCCGGTGGCGCCTGCAAACAGCCGCAGCCGCGGCGCGCGATAGGTCTGGCCGTTGGCCTTGAAGATGTCGCCCCATACATCTTCGGTGGAGCCGAGAACCGCCGAGACGAACTGGCCCTGCTGGTCGGTGGGTGCGCCCTTGCTGGCGGGCTGCTGGCGTTCGACCTGCTGTTGCCCGCCGGAGACCATTTCCGCCCCGCCGATCAGGATGCGCGGATCGATGCCGAGCGCCCAGCCGATCAGGCCCAGAACGATAATGGTGCCGATGCCAAGCCCGCGTCCGCCGCCGCCGGGCAGGCGAAATCCGCCGCCCGGACTTCTGCTGCCGCGCACATCCTCGACATTGTCGCTGCGCCGAAAATCGTCCCAACGCATGCCATCCTCCTCACACGGGCTTCGAGTGTCGCCGAAGACCCGGCACACGTCCACGCCCGAAAACGCAAAACCCGCCCGGATGTTTCGTTACCAAATCGTTGTTATCCATGCTGAAGATCACACTAGCAAAGTGTTTGCAAATTAAAGGGTTTTTTACCTGAAGGGGCCATTCTCCAAAACGTCGGTTGTAGGTCCCGCGTCACCGACCGCGTCGCCAGGTCCAGAGTTCTGCGTCATGGTAGAGTCGCGTCGCGGGGCGTCCCATCGGACGCCCCGTCTGACTCCAAAAGTCAACGAGAGTGCCCGCATCCTTGTGGGCGATTGCGTCGCGCAAATGGCGACGCTACCGGCCGAGTGCGTCGATCTCGTCTTCGCCGATCCGCCGTATAATCTTCAGTTGCAGAGCGATCTGAAGCGGCCCGACGATTCCAAAGTCGATGCCGTCAATGACGACTGGGACAAGTTTTCGTCCTTCCGCGAATATGACGATTTCACCCGCGCCTGGCTCACCGCCTGCAAGCGGGTCATGAAGCCGTCCGCCACCTTGTGGGTGATCGGCTCCTATCACAACATCTTCCGGGTCGGCGCGATCCTGCAGGATCTGGGCTTCTGGATTCTCAACGACGTGGTCTGGCGCAAGTCCAACCCGATGCCGAATTTCCGCGGCCGCCGTTTCACCAACGCGCATGAGACCATGATCTGGGCCGCGCGCGATCCGGGCGGCAAGGGCTATACCTTCAATTACGAGGCGCTGAAGGCCGGCAACGACGATGTGCAGATGCGTTCCGACTGGACGCTGCCTTTGTGCACCGGCGACGAGCGGCTGAAAGGCGGCAACGGCAAGAAGCTGCATCCGACCCAGAAGCCGGAAGCCCTGCTGGCGCGCGTGCTGCTCTCTGCCTCGCGGCCGGACGATCTGGTGCTCGATCCGTTCAACGGCACCGGCACGACCGGCGCGGTCGCCAAGAAGCTCGGCCGCCGCTATGTCGGCATCGAGCGCGATCCGGATTACGCCAAGGCGGCGATGAAACGCATCGCTTCGATCACGCCGCTGGAGGCGCCCTCCATCGCCCCCTTCATGACCGCCCGCGAAGCACCGCGTGTGCCCTTCAACGCGCTGATCGAACGCGGGCTCATCCCGCCCGGCGCGAAGCTCGTCGATTCCAAGAAGCGTCATGCCGCGCTGGTCCGTGCCGACGGCGCGGTGATGATCGGCGAAAAGGTCGGCTCCATCCATCGCATGGGCGCGCTGGCGCAGGGGCTGGAAGCCTGCAACGGCTGGACCTTCTGGTATGTCGAGACCAAGAAGGGCCTGATGCCCATCGACGACCTGCGCGCGCGCGTGCGCGCGGAGATGGATGCATAGGCGTCAGACCTGACGGTCTTTACCCCGCCCGTGCCAGCGGCCCGTCCGGCGCGTTGATCGCGTCGCGCGGCGGGCGGCCCTGCAGCACATCGGCGATATTGTCCGCCGCCCGCATCTCGATGGCGCGGCGCACCTGCGACACCGCAGAGCCCAGATGCGGCGTGAACAGCGTTCGGCGGTGCGTGCGCAGTTTCGCGTGGACGATCTGCGGGCGGTCCGTCAGCGCCCAGTCTTCCATCTCGAACACATCGGCTGCGTAGCCGCCAAGCGCGCAGGATTCCAGCGCCGCCAGCACCGCATTCTCGTCCACGACCGAGCCGCGGCCGACATTGACCAGCAAGGCACCGGGCTTCATGCGCGACAGCGCGTCTGCATCGATCAGGTGACGTGAGGTCGGTGTTAGCGGCGCACACACAATGACGAAATCTGCAACGTCCAGCGCCTGCCCGAGTGTGGCGGGGGTCACGCCATCCGGCATGGCACCCTGCGGATCGACACCATGCATATGGCAGCCGAAGCCCGACAGGCGTTGCGCCACTGCTTGGCCGACGCGGCCCATGCCGATTATTGCCACGTCCGAATTGTCGAGCCCGGTGCCATACAGCACCGGCCGCCAGCCCTCGAATGTGCCGTCGCGCACCATCGCATCGCCATGACGGATATTGCGCCCAAGACCGATGGCAAGCCCAACCGCGAGTTCGGCTGTGGGTTCGGTTAACAGGTCCGGCACGATACTGACGAAAATGCCGGCGCGAGTGCAGGCGTCGAGATCGAAATTGTCATAACCCTTCAGCGCGCAGGCGACGATGCGCAGCCGTTTGCAATGCGCGACAAATCGGGCATCGACGATGTCGGTCATGAACGCCATGATCGCGTCGGCTTTCTCCCCCCGCCGCATGATCTCGTCTTGCGGCCAGGGGTCGCGGCCCTCGTTGCTCTCGACATCGCCGAAAAGCGACAGGCGCTGCAAGGTCGCGTCATGCACCCAATTGGTGACCAGGATACGTGGACGCATGACGCTCATTTGAGCGCCTTGCGCAGCCACGCACCGATCGCGTCGACGACGATCACGCATGCGAGGATAGTGATCAGGATCGCGGACACCTGATCGTAGCGGATGACACGCAATGCCGCGATCAGTTCGAAGCCGATACCGCCGGCGCCGACAATGCCGAGCACCGCGGAGGCGCGGAAATGGTATTCCCAGCGATAGATGGTGATGTCGGCAAGTTGCGGCATCACCTGCGGGATGACTGCATGAGTGATGACCTGGAACGGGCTTGCACCGGCCGCGCGCGCGGCTTCGAGCGGGCGCGGATCGACGTGTTCGATCGCCTCCGCATAGAATTTGCCGACCATGCCGACCGAATGCAGCGCCAGCGCCAGCACGCCGGGCAGGGCACCGAAGCCGACGGCGGCCACGAAGATGATGCCCATGATGATTTCAGGCACCGAACGCAAGGCGGCAAGCACGATCCGCGTCACCTGATACACGATCGCATTGGGTGCGGTATTGGGCGCCGCGAACAAGGCCAGCGGTAACGAAATGATGACGGCCAGTACCGTTCCCGCAATCGACATGGCAAGTGTGTCGATCAGCGGTTTGACCCAATGCTGCCAGCGCGAGAAATCCGGCGGCACCATTTCCCGTGCCAGCTGTGCGAAAGCCGGGCCGCCCTCGATCAGGCGCTGGGCGTCGAAGAAGCCGGTGATCCACAGCGAGATCACGCAAACGATCAGAATGATGGCAACGAGGCCGGCATGCCGCAAGGCGGCATGCCGGTCTTGTTCGAGGATGGCGGAATGCCGGGCCGTCAGTTCGGTCATCAGCTCATCTTGCCGAGATCGAGGTCGAGGATTTTCGCGGTCTCGCGCAGGATGTCATAGGCCTTGTCATCGGTGGCGGCGAAGCCTTCGACGCGGAACGCCTTGAGCACCGCCGGGTCCTTCAACTCGATGAATGATTTGCGGATATTATCCTTCAATGCGGGGGCGAGGTCGCCCTGCATGACCATCGGATAATTCGGGATCGGATCGGTGATTGCGATCACTTTCAGCTTGTCGCCGTCGATGGATTTGCGCGCGATCAGAGCCTCAT
>JAEVZN010000140.1 GCA_023392205.1 Pseudomonadota bacterium | reverse complement strand
GGTCTGCAATGCGGTTTCTGCACACCGGGCATGATCATGAGCGCGCTCGATCTGGTCAGCCGCAAGCCAAAGCCCAGTGAAATGGATGTGCGGCATTGGCTCGAAGGCAATATCTGCCGCTGCACCGGATATCAGAACATCGTCGTGTCGGTCATGGCCGGCGCGAAGGCGATCGAAAGCATGGGCGAGGGGCGCTGACATGGCGATGGAAACAGGCATCGGCGCATCCATTCTGCGCAAGGAAGACCGCCGCTTTCTGACCGGACGCGGCAATTATGTGTCCGACATCACACGGCCGAACATGACCTGGGCGGCCTTTTCGCGTTCGCCGCATGCGCATGCAAAGCTCACGGGTATCGATTCCGCACCGGCTTTGCAGATTCCCGGCGTGCTTCTGGTGCTGACCGGCGAGGATCTGAAAGCCGACGGCATCGGTACGATCCCCTGCGGCTGGGGCATCACCGGCCGCGACGGTCAGCCGATGAAGGAGCCGGCGCATCCGGCCTTGGCGCAGGGCAAGGTGCGCCATGTCGGAGATCCGGTCGCGATGGTTGTCGCGGAAACGCGCGAAGCCGCGATGCAGGGTGTCGAGGCTTTATCCGTTTCCTATGAACCACTGCCGTCGGCCGTCGGCGTATTGGAGGCATTGCGCCCGGATGCGCCGCAGATATTCGACGAGGCGCCCGGCAATCTCTGTTTCGAATGGGATGTCGGCGACAAGGCGGCGACCGATGCGGCCTTCGAGAACGCGGCGCATGTAGCGCGCATCAGCCTTGTGAACAATCGCCTGGTCGGCAATCCGATGGAGCCGCGCGCGGCGATCGGCGAATACGATCCGGGCTCCGGTCAATATACGTTATGGACGACCAGCCAGTTCCCGCACATCGTCAAGGTGCTGATGGGGGCCATGGTGCTGAAGATCCCGCAGCACAAGCTGCGCGTGGTGTCGCCCGATGTCGGCGGCGGGTTCGGCGTCAAGCAGTTCCACTATCCCGAAGAGACTCTTGTAACCTGGGCGTCGTCCAAGCTGGCGCGCCCGGTGAAATGGGTCTGCGATCGCAGCGAGGGCTTCGTGTCCGATGCGCATGGCCGCGATCATGTGAGCGAAGCCGAACTGGCACTCGACGAGACCGGGAAATTCCTCGGTTTGCGCGTCGAGACCGTTGCGAATATGGGCGGCTATCTGTCGACCTTCGGGCCGAACATTCCGACAAATCTCTATGCGTTGCTTCTGGCCGGCGTCTACACCACGCCTCAGATCTATTGTCTGGTCAAAGGGGTGTTCACCAACACCTTGCCGGTGGACGCCTATCGCGGCGCCGGGCGGCCGGAAGCGACATTCCTGCTCGAACGTCTTGTCGATGTGGCGGCGAGCGAAATGGGGATCAGCAAGGTCGATATCCGCCGTCGCAACCTGATCCCGAAAGAGGCTTATCCGTACCAGACACCGGTCATGCTGGAATATGACAGCGGCGATCCGACGGCCTGTCTCGATCGCGCGCTGGACGTCGCCGACTGGGCGGGGTTTGCCGCGCGCAAGGCGGAGTCCGCAAAGAGCGGCAAGCTGCGCGGCATTGGCCTGTGCACCTATATCGAGGCCTGCGGACTTGCGCCGTCGCGCATTGCCGGGCGTCTCGGCGCACGGGGTGGTCTGTTCGAGAGTGCGACCGTGCGGGTGCATCCGACCGGCGACATCACGGTGCTGATCGGCACCCACAATCATGGGCAAGGCCACGAGACCACCTTCGCGCAGATCGTGTCGGAGAAACTCGGGCTTCCCTCCGACCGCATCCAGATCGTGTTCGGCGATACCGACAAGGTGCAGTTCGGGCTCGGTACCTATGGTTCACGGTCACTGGCGGTTGGCGGGCCGGCGCTCGCCAAGGCCACCGACAAGGTGATCCTGAAAGGCAAGAAGATCGCCGCACATCTTCTGGAAGCGAGCGATGCCGATATCGAATTCGAGGCAGGGATGTTCAAGGTCTCCGGCACCGACCGCACCAAGAGCTTCGAGGAGGTGGCCGGCGCGGCCTATACGCCGGTCAATTATCCGCTTGAGTTCCTGGAGCCCGGACTTGAGGAGCAGGCCTTCTACGATCCGGTAAACTTCACCTATCCGGGTGGCGCGCATATCGCCGAGGTCGAAATCGATCAGACCACGGGTGTCGTGGATCTCGTGTCCTATGTGGCCGTCGACGATATCGGCCGCGTCATCAATCCCATGATCGTGCGCGGCCAGTTGCATGGCGGCATCGTGCAGGGCGTGGGACAGGCCTTGTTCGAAAACTGCGTCTACGATCCGGAATCGGGGCAGATCCTGTCCGGCTCGTTCATGGATTATGCGATGCCGCGGGCCGACCGGCTGCCGAACATGGTGATCGAAACGGTGTCGACGATGTGCACGCATAACGGGCTCGGCGTGAAGGGCTGCGGCGAGGTCGGCGAATTGCGGCCGGCCGCGCGATAGAGCAGCAGATCGACCTTCGGCAAAGGCGGGAAGTAATCGCTGACGCCGATCTCGCGCATGCCGGGCACGAGTGCGCTACGCACCAGAACCGTCACCGCCATATTCGCGAAGACCGCGGCCTGAAGTCCGGCAATGCTGTCGCTGACGCAGGCAAGGTGCCATTTGCGACCGATGCGGTCGAGCCCCTCGATGGCGTGATCGCGGTACACGTTGCCCGGCGGCAGCAAGGCGAGCGGCACCGGACTTTGCCGGTGGACATTCGAATCGACGCCCATCATCCACACAAGCTGGTCCTGGCCGACCACATCGCCACCGGCAAATCCCTTCATGCGCGTCACCAGCGCGAGATCCACCTCGCCGCGATGCACGAGATTGACCAGTGGCGTCGACAGGCTGCAGCGCAGTTCGATCTGGATACGGGGAAAAGCGTTGCGGAATAATTCGAGGATCGACGGCAGCAGAAACGCTGCATACAGGTCGGGCGTGCCGAGGATCACACGGCCTTCGATATCGGGCGAGGCGAGGCGCGACAGCAATTCGTCATGCAGCCGGAGGATCGAACGCGCATACGAGAAGACAATGTCCCCGTCGCTGGTGAGCACCATCCCACGGCCTTCATGCCGCAGCAGCGACTTCCCGGCCAGTTCTTCGAGGCGGTTGAGTTGCAATGAGATCGCGGGTTGTGTGCGCCCGAGCCGGCGTGCGGTTTCGGTCACGCTCCCCGTTTCGACAACCGAAACGAAAGACCGGAGCATCCGAACGTCCAACGTCACAAGCATTCAAAGGCCCCCGGCAGTTTGGAGTCTATCCACACAATCGCCTCACAAAGCACGAAATATGCCACCTGCAAATTTTCTAGGCATTTTTGCATGAGCGCAATGGCGAAGATCTGGGCGGCCGACCCCGGCGAGATCGCTTCGATGCGCGATGCGATGGTAAAGGGCGAACGCGATCCGCGTCAGGTTCTGGACGCAACGCTTACCCGGATCCAGTTGGCCGAGCCTGCGGTCAGGGGCTGGCGCCTGATCGATGAAATCGGCGCGCAGCATTGCGCGGCGCGTCTCGCCGACCGCGCCCGCGAAAAAAATTGCGGTCCGCTGCATGGCATTCCCGTCGCCATCAAGGACGTCATCGATGTCGAAGGCTGGCCGACCCGCGCCGGAAGCCGAAGCCGGGAGAATGCGCCGCCCTGCAGCGCCGATGCGACCATCGTGGCGCGGCTGCGTGCCGCGGGAGCGGTCATTGTCGGCAAGGCCCATACGACCGAATTTGCGTTTTTCGACGGTGCGCCGCCGACGCGCAATCCCTACGATCTGACGCGGACGCCGGGCGGCTCAAGCTCCGGGCCGGCCGCTGTGGTGGCCGCCGGCATGATGCCGCTCAGTCTCGGCACGCAGACCGCCGGATCGGTCAGCCGGCCTGCCGCTTATTGCGGCATCGCTGCATTCAAGCCGAGCACGTTGTCCTGGCCGGGCTTCGGAATGGTCCCATTCGCACCCAGTTTCGATACGGTCGGGGTATTCGGATTTCGCGTGGCGGATGCAGTCTTTGCAGCGCGCGCGCTGATGCCGCCATTCCTGCAACTCGCGGATACGGAGGTTGCACGGCCAAGAATTGTCATCCTCCAAGACCCGCTGCTTTCCGATGCCAGCCGGCGGGTTGCCTCGCTCGGAAGTGAAATTGGCTGCAAGCTCGGCGCGGCCGGATATTCAGTAGCGAACCTGCCGAGCCCGGTCAGCTTCGCGGCGCTGAACAATATCCACCTGACGATCCGCGAATACGAACTGGGGCATGCCCACGCCGGACTTCTCGAGGTCGCGGAGGGCATGGTGGTGCCGTCGCTGCGCGATGCGGTTGCGCGCGGCTTTCGGATCGAGCGCCAGGATTATCTGGCCGCGCTGATGACGCTCCACGCCATGCAGGCAGAATTCTGGCAAGCCATGTCGCCCGGAGATGTGGTCGTATTCCCCGCAGCGCCCGATATCGCACCGCAGGGCATGGCGACTGGTGACGCGCGCTTCGTCATCCCACTGACTGCGCTTGGCGGCCCGATCATGTCGGTGCCGGTTGGCTTTGATCGCGGCATGCCGGTCGGAGTCATGATGACCGCAGCGCCCGGATCTGACCGTCTTCTTCTCGATATTTCCGCGCGGCTCGGGCCGCACATCGAGACACCGCGCAATATCACGCGAGGTGGCAACCCGGCACCGGACTTGCAAGAAGCGGCCCTCGGGCAAATGGCGCCCGAGCAATTGACGACGAGTGAGTGAGGGGCCGGGCCCATGCAGTTTCGGATATCGGTCGATACCGGAGGAACTTTCACCGACGCCGTGGTTGCAGACGCAAAAGGGATTCGCGCAATCGGCAAATCGCTGACCACGCCGCAACGCATCTTCGAGGGGATGCGGGGTGCTATTGGCGTGGCGGCGGAAGAATGCGGAATGTCCGGCGAAGAACTGTTGCGCAAGGCGGGCATGCTCATTTACGGCACCACACGTGCAACCAACGCCGTGGTGACGGGACAGACCGCAAAGACGGCCTTTCTCTGCACGCTGGGCTTTCGCGATACACTGGTCCTCAAGGAGGGCGGCAAGCACGACCCGCATGATTATTCCTACGATTATCCGGCGCCCTACATTCCGCGCCGCTACAGCTTCGAGATCGACGAGCGCATCGATGCACAAGGGCAGGTGATCCGCGCGCTGAACGAGGAGCAGGCGCTGTCGGTGATCGCCACCCTCAAGGAGCGCAAATTCGAGGCGGTGTCGGTGTGTCTGTTGTGGTCCATCGCCAACGGCGCCCACGAACAGGTTTTGGCCGCCCTGCTTGAGCGCGAACTGCCCGGCATTCCCTATACGCTGTCGCACCAGCTTATTCCCATCGTGCGCGAATACAGGCGTGCCTCCACCACCTCCGTCGATGCGTCGCTCAAGCCGCTGATGCAGGAGCATCTGCGCCAGATGGAAGAGGACCTGCGCGATGCAGGCTTCTCCGGCGAATTGCTGATCAGCACCTCGGGGGGCGGCTGCCAGCATGTCGGCGAGGTCGCAACCCGGCCGGTGACGATGCTGAAATCCGGCCCGGCCATGGCGCCCGTGGCCGGGCAGGCCTATACGAATATCGAGAAGCTGGGTGGCGATGCCATTGTCTGCGATACCGGCGGCACCACTTTCGATGTCGGTCTGGTGCGCGACGGCAATCTCGTCTTCTCGCGTGATTCCTGGATCGGACGGCGCTGGACCGGCCACATGGTGGCCATGTCTACCGTCGATGTGCGCTCCATCGGTGCGGGTGGCGGATCGATTGCCTGGGTCGATGCCGGTGGATTGTTGCGCGTGGGGCCGCAGAGCGCTGGCTCGATGCCGGGACCGGCCTGTTACGGCCGCGGCGGCAACAAGCCGACCGTGACCGACGCCGCTCTCGTGCTCGGTTATATCGATCCCGAATATTTCAACGGTGGGCGCATGGCGCTCGATCCTGCCGCGGCACAGCGTGTGATCGCCGAACTGGCGAACGAACTGGGACGTTCGCCACGCGACACGGCCTTTGCGATCATGACCATCGCCAACGAATTGATGATCAAGGCCATCCACGAAATCACCGTGAGCGAGGGCCTCAATCCGCGCGAAAGCGTGATCGTGGCCGGTGGCGGTGCAGCTGGGCTGAACATCATGCCGATCGCGCGCGAACTGGGTTGCTCCACCGTGATCGTGCCGAAAACGGCGAGCGCCATGTCCGCCTGCGGCATGCAGTTTTCCGATATCGTCTTCGAGCAGACCCGCAGCCGCGTCACATTGTCGGGAAGCTTCGATGCGCAGGGCGTCAATGCCATGCTCGCTGAAATCGATGCCGAACTGGAGCGCTTTCGCAAGACGCTGCGCGGCCAGGCGCGGGCGACGGCGCGCAAGGAGTTCTTTGTCGAGGCCCGCTACAAGTCGCAGGTCTGGGAACTCGATACGCCATTGCCGGTGAAGTCGTTCCGCAATGCAGCCGATGTCCGCAAGCTGGTGGAGGCGTTTCATGCCGTGCATGACCGCGTCTATGCCGTGCGCGATGAAGCGAGCGAAGTCGAATGCGTCAACTGGCGCGGTACGATTGCAATTCAGCTCGGCGCGGCGCCAAAGCCCGCCGGCCGGCGCAGTGCTTCGCGCAATCCCAAGCCATCGGGCACGCGCCCGGCCTATTTCGGCAACGGCAAGGAGAGCCGCATTCCGGTGTTTCGTGGTCTCGATCTGAAGAGCGGTGACATCGTCAAGGGGCCGGCTATCGTGGAGGAGCCGACCACCACCATCGTGGTCTATCCGTCGACCAGCGCGCAGGTCAGCGCGTCCGGTCATTATATTCTGAGCGCGTGAGGCGGCCATGGCGAAGAAAGCGAAATCCGCAAAAGCCGGAAGCCGGAAACCTGCGAAAAAGGCCATGGTTGCGCCGCGCACTTTGGCGAAACTTGATCCCGTCGTTCTGACCGTGATCGCCAACCGGCTCGACGGCATCGTTCGCGAGATGACCAATACGCTCCTGCGCGCCGCGCGGTCGGCTGTCATTTCGTCGGCGCGCGATTTTTCCTGCTGCATCATCACCGGCGATAATCAATTGCTGGCCTCAGCCGAAGGGCTGCCGGTCCACATTTTCGGAGCGCATCTGCAGGGCGCCAATATCGCGGAATATCACAAGGGCGATATCCGCGAGGGCGACGCCTTTCTCGACAACGATCCCTATGGCGGCAACACGCATCCGGCCGACCACACATTTCTCGTCCCGGTGTTTATCGAGGGCGAGCATCTGTTCACCACGGTGGCCAAGTGCCACATGGCCGATATCGGCAATTCGATCCCGTCGAGTTACTTCGCGCGTGCCCTCGACGTGTATGAGGAGGGGGCGCTGGTGTTCCCCGGCGTGCGCATCCAGCGCGACTACAAGAACGAGCCCGATGTCATCCGCATGTGCCGCGCGCGCATCCGCGTGCCCGATCAATGGTATGGCGACGCGCTGGCGGCACTGGGCTCGGCGCGTATTGCCGAGCGGCGGCTGAAGGAGCTTTGCGCCAAATACGGCAAGGCGACCGTCAAGGCCTTTGTGCGCGACTGGTTCGATTATTCCGAACGCCGCATGACAGAAGCGATCCGCAGGCTGCCCGCGGCGCGGATCGAGAATATCGGCTGGTCGGACCCGCTGGAAGGCATTCTGCCGAACGGGCTCGAACTCAAGGTGAAGATCGCCATCGATCCGAAGCTGGCGAAGATCGATGTCGACCTCACCGACAATCCGCCCTGCGTGCCATGCGGCATGAACACCTCGCGGGCGGCGGCAACGTCGTCGGTGGTCGGCGCGATCTTCAACAGCCTCGAACGCGATATCCCGCGCAATGCCGGCTCTTTCCGGCGCCTCGGCTTCAAATATGCCGACAACAGCGTGGTCGCATCGCCGGTCTTTCCGCATAGCTGTTCGACCGCGACCACCAATGTCTCCGAACGGCTCGTCAACATCACGCAATCGGCCTTCGCCAAACTGGGCGAGGGGCACGGCCTGGCCGAAGGCGGGACAGGGCTTGGCGCCGGCATGGCGGTGCTCTCGGGTCAGGATCATCGCCGCGCCAATGCGCGTTATGTGAACCGGATGATGCTCTCCACCAATGGCGGACCGGCCAGTGCCACGGCGGATGGCTGGGTGAATTATGCAATCCCGGTCATTGCGGGCCTGATGTACCGCGACTCCGTCGAGATCGACGAACTCAAGCACCCGTTTCTGATCGAGTCCCTCGGCCTTGTGGAGGATTCCGCAGGCGCCGGACGGCATCGTGGCGCGCCCGCTCAGGAAATCGTCTATACGCCGCTGGAAAATCCGGTGCAGGCGGTAATCCCCTGCGACGGCCAATATGCGCCACCGCGCGGCGTCAATGGCGGACTGAACGGCACCCCCGGCGCGACGCATCTCGTGCGCGACGATGGCGAAGAGAAGCTGCCGAACGTGGTCATCGTCCATCTGCAGAAGGGCGAGAAGCTGCGCGGCCGCGATTCCGCCGGGGGCGGCTACGGCGATCCGCTGACTCGCGATCCGCAGCGTGTGCTCAACGACGTGCTGGAGGAATGGGAAAGTGTCGGCAAGGCGCGCGATGTCTATGGCGTCGTCTTCACCGGGATTGCCGATGACGACAGCCTTGCTG
>JAEVZN010000119.1 GCA_023392205.1 Pseudomonadota bacterium | reverse complement strand
GAGCCCGCGCGGCCCGATCCAGATCGACCCCGAGACCCGCGACATCATCATGAACGAGTATCTGGCGCAGGCGTCCTATGCCGATGGCCGGGTCACGATGAAGACGCTCGGCACCATCGAAGCCGTGAAGGATGCCTGCAAGGCCAATAAAGTCGGCCCCTGCGGCAAATAGGGTCTGATGCAGCCATAATCGGCAGCCGCCGTCCGGTTCCGGGCGGCGGCTTCGTTTCAACGGAGCGGCTCTCGCGTGCTTTTCGGGGAAGATCTGGCCGGCATCATACTGGGTGGACTGGCCGCCGGTATGGTGCTGTTCATCGTTTCGGTCGGGCTGTCCGTGACCATGGGCCTGATGGGCTTTGTCAACCTGGCGCATGGCGGCTTCGCCATGATCGGCGGCTATGTCATCGTATTGTCGATGAACCGGCTCGGCGTGCCTTTCATACCGGCCATCGCGCTCGGCTTTGTGGTCACGGCGTTGATGAGCGTGGTCCTCGAGCGCGCCTTCTATTCAAGGCTGTATCGCGCGGCCGAACTCGATCAGGTGCTGTTCTCCATCGGTCTGGCCTTTGTGATGATCGCATCGGTGGTCATCGTGATCGGTCCGGAGACGCAGCCGCTGGTCCTGCCCAACTGGTTGCGCGGGCAGATGGATCTCGGTTTCACCACCTACCGCACCTACAGCATCTTCCTGATCGTGGTCGGCTCGCTGATCGCGCTCGGCCTGTGGCTCGGCTTCGAGCGCACCCGCATCGGCGCGCAGATCCGCGCCGCGGTCGACAATCGCAAGATGGTCGAATCGCTCGGTATCAATATCGACCGGCTGTTCACCTTCTGCTTCGCCTTCGGCAGCGGCATGGCGGCGATCGGCGGCGGGCTGGGCGCCGAGTTTCTCGGTCTCGATCCGCAATACACACTCAAATATCTGGTCTTCTTTCTTATCGTCGTGGCCGTGGGCGGGCTTGGACGGATTACCGGCGTGTTCTATGCCGCAATCCTGATCGGGGTCATGGATTTCGTGCTGAAAAAATATATTCCGCAGGGCGGCACGATCTTCATCTACGCGCTCGCCATCATCATTCTGCTGGTGCGGCCGCAAGGCCTGTTCGGTCGGAGCGACGCATGAGTGCCATGGATGGATCCGGCGCGGGCGCCGTCGATACGCTGGTGCGCCGCCACAGGCTGCGGTGGTGGGAACCGCTGCCATGGCTGCTCGCCATCGCCTATTTCTTCCTGTTCCCCAATCATCTCGGCTTCGGCAACGAATTGCTGGTCATGGTGCTGTTCGCGCTCTCGCTCGATCTGGTGCTCGGCTATGCCGGGATCATCACGCTCGGGCATGCGGCGTTTTTCGGTGTCGGCGCCTATACCGTCGGAATGCTTTCACAGCACGGAATCTGGAGCGAACCGCTGAGCGGATTGCTGCTGGCGGCTTGCACCGCCGCGATATTCGGGCTGATCTCCGGCCTGATCCTGCTTCGCACGACCGGG
Organism: Pseudomonadota bacterium; assembly: GCA_023392205.1. Classification (GTDB taxonomy): domain Bacteria; phylum Pseudomonadota; class Alphaproteobacteria; order Rhizobiales; family Xanthobacteraceae; genus Pseudorhodoplanes. The sequence continues at coordinate 7,023 of JAEVZN010000119.1, read as the reverse complement.
CTGACGCTGTTGATGCTGACACTGTGCATCATGCTTCTGCTCGAAGAGGCGGCCAATCTCGGGCAACGATGGACCGGCGGCTATGACGGTCTGGAGAGTGTGCAGATCGACCCGATCTTCGGCATCTTCGAGTTCAATCCGCTGTTTCCGACCACCCAATACATCTACATCCTGTGCGTGCTGTTCATCGGCTTCCTGATCGTGCGCACCATCGTCTACTCGCCGTTCGGGGAAAGCCTGACCGGCATTCGCGAGAATACTCTGCGCATGCATGCGGTGGGCGCGCCGGTGCGCAGCCGCCTCGTCGTCGTCTATACGATCTCGGCCGCCATTGCAGGCGTCGCCGGGGCGCTGTGGGCGCAATCCAACGCCTATGTGAATCTGTCGACCCTCAGTCTCGACCGCGCGGCGACGGTGCTGATCATTCTCGTGCTCGGCGGCTATGGGCGCCTGTATGGCGCATTCGTCGGCGCGGTGGCCTATATGGTGCTCTCGCATTATCTGGCGAAGGTCTATCCCACAGCCTGGCAACTCGGGCTTGGCCTGATGCTGATGATCATCGCGCTGTTCGCACGCAATGGCATTCTGGGCATTTTCGATAACCTGATGGCGCGCCTGCGCAGGAAGCCTGCCGCGTCATGAGCACGGCGATCCTGGAGGCCCGCGGGGTCGGCAAGCAATTCGGCGCGTTGGTCGCTGCCAAGGACATCAACTTTTCGCTGGAGCGCGGCGCGCGCCATGCACTGATCGGGCCGAACGGGGCGGGCAAGACCACCTTCGTCAATCTGATGACCGGCGTGCTCACACCGACCCAGGGGCGCGTGTTCCTGAACGGCGACGATGTCACCGAGGTTGCGCAATCGGAGCGGGTCAAGCGCGGCATCGCGCGCACCTTCCAGATCAACCGGCTGTTTCGCGGCCTGACGGTACTGGAAAACGTCTATATCCCCGTTGCCGAGCAACTCGGCGCCGCGCCCTGCATGTTCCAGCCTGCCGGGCATCGCCGCGACGTGATCGATGCCGCGATGAGCCTGCTGGAGGCGCTCAAGTTGCAGGACGTGGCCGGGCACAAGATTTCGGAACTGCCCTATGGACGCCAGCGTCTGGTCGAGATCGCGATTGCGCTCGGCCTTGCGCCGAAAGTGCTGCTGCTCGACGAACCCGCCGCCGGCGTCCCGAGTGCGGAGAGCCATATCATTCTCGATGCGATTGCGGCCTTGCCCAAGGACATCGCCGTTCTCATCATCGAGCACGACATGGATCTGGTCTTCCGCTTCGCCGAACGAATCACGGTGCTGGTCGGCGGACGCATCTTCGCCGAAGGTACGCCGAAGGAGATCGGCGCCAACAGCGACGTGCGCGCCGTGTATCTTGGACAGGCGACCCATGGCTAAATCGCTCGCCTGGAAAAACGTTTCGGCCGGCTATGGCGACACCGCCGTGCTGGAGAATATCGACCTTTCGCTCAAGCCCGGCGAGGCGCTCTCGATCATCGGGCGCAACGGCGTCGGCAAGACCACATTGCTGGTCACCGCCATGGGCCACACCACCATGCAGGGCGGCGAGGTGTTGCTCGGCGACGAGCCGATTACGGCGCTGCCGTCCTATCAGCGCGCGCTGAACGGTCTGGGATTCGTGCCGCAGGAGCGCGAGATCTTTCCCTCGCTCTCGGTGCGCGAGAATCTCGATATTGCCAAGCGCAGCGGATACTGGAACGAGGAGCGAATCTTTGCGCTGTTCCCGCGGCTCAGCGAACGGCTTGGTAATATGGGCAACCAATTGTCGGGCGGCGAACAGCAGATGCTGTCCATTGCACGTGCGCTGATGACCAATCCGTCGGTCCTGCTGATGGACGAGCCGACCGAGGGCCTTGCGCCGGTGCTGGTCGAGACGCTGGCCGACGTGCTCGGCAAGCTTCGCGACGAGGGCGCGCTGACCATCGTGCTCGTCGAGCAGAACAGCCGCGTGGCGCTGGCGTTTTCGCCGCGCACGGTGGTGATGGATCGCGGCCGGATCGTCTATGACGGGCCGTCCGCCGATCTGCGCGACGATCCGGAACGGCTCACCAGGCTGATCGGCGTCGCCGAATAAGGCGGTGCTGCGCAAGCCCCTGCTGCGACGAAATCCCCCGTGCGGCACGGGTCGCAGTGGAGGGCCGCGCTGCCTATGATGAGAGCGATTCGAACAAGGCAAGCGCGCAATGCCGGCTTTCATCCGCCTGATCGTCATGTTTCTGCTGGGCGGCGCGGGTTTCGGCATGTCGGTTGCCGAAGCGCGCACGCTCACAGGCCTCGGTATCGTGCTGTTGCACGGCAAGGGCGGCACGCCGACCTCCATGATCGAAGGACTGAACGAGGCCCTGCGCCGCGAAGGTGCGCTGGTCGAGGCGCCGGAAATGCCGTGGTCCGCGCGGCGCATCTATGACGCGACCTACGATCAGGCGATGCTGGAAATCGATGCCGCCGCCGAGCGGCTGCGCGCCGGCGGTGCGAAGAATATTGCGGTGATCGGTCACAGCCTCGGTGCCAATGCGGCGATCGGCTATGCGGCGCGGCGGCCGGACCTGTTCGCGGTGGTGGCGCTGGCGCCGGGGCATATGCCGGAGGCCTGGGCGCTGCGTGCGCGCACCGGCGGTGCGATCAAGCGCGCCAAAGGCCTGATCGCGCAGGGGCGGGGTGACGTGCGCGTGTCGTTTCCCGATCTGGCGCAGGGCATTCCGTTTTCGGTGACCGCCACGCCCTATGTCTATCTCAGCATGTTCGATCCGGACGGGCCTGCGGTGATGCCGCGCAATGCCGCCGCCATGGGCGCGGTGCCGTTCCTGTGGATCGCCGGCATTGCCGATCCGATTGTCCTGCACGGCAAGAACTACGCTTTCGGCAAGGGAACGCGCCACCCCAAGAGCAAATACATGGTGACACCCAGCATGCATCTGAGCACGCCGTTCCAGTCGCGCGGCACCATCATCGAATGGCTGCGCGGCCTGTAATCCGGTTCACTTCGGCAGATTATTCACTTTGGCGATCCAGGCCCGAACATCGGGCAGGATCGCGGGCAGCAATGCGCGCACCTGATCCTTGGTCATGCCGGCGCGGATGCGCGGATCGTAGAGCAGGTTGAGCAGAAACTGATCGTAGACCCCGAAAAACCCCATCTGCACCTCGTCGTTGAACATGGTCCAGGGCAGGTCGTCGTCGTCGTTGATGGGCCCCAGCGCCTGCAGCAATTCCTCGTACATGCAATCGAAGAAGATGAAGTCGCCGGCATCCACCACCACGATCACGTCGGAATTTGTGATGCGGAACAATTCGTCCTTGCGAAAGCCCGACAGGCATTGCGGCTCCAGCGACTGCACGATCCGTTCCGCCTGCTCGCGGCCATAGAACTTTTCGATGGTTCGTTCGATGTCGCGGTCGCGCACCAGCGTCACCGAGACATTTGCGTCCTTGCGCCGCTCCACCATCGCGATGTCGAGATGCTGCACCTTCGACTTGATGTCGACCACGACGGCGGCCAGTTGCGCGCGACGGTCGGGCTTCGCACGACTGTCGACAAAGACGCGCACGGGGACTTCGTATTTACGGATGCGATCGACGCGGCCGGCGACATGGAATTCGGCGCCGAATACGATGCGAAAAAATCCGTCGATGATTTCGGCATCGGTGAAGCTCGTGCGCTCGGCCGCTTTGCGTTCGACGATATCGGGAATGTCGGTATTGCGCTTTTGCGCAGGCGCGGCCTTTGCCGCGGAATCGAGCCCGCCACCATTCACGACCAGTCCGGCCGCCAGCAGCAGGACCGGCAGCACGACGCGCAATCCCGCAGTCAGGCGGCTGAAGCAGGCGGCAAAATGTGCGGTGGCAGTTCTGCTCATTCAGGAGGCTCCGGCCCCGCGCCGGGCCGCGGATGATTGATCTAGGTCGGCCGTCCGGATGCGAAAAGGGTATGGCGTGCGGGGTAAGGTCCGGATGCGCTCGACAGCGTGTCAGCTTGCGGTTGGCAACCGCGATGCGCGGTTTTGCAGCGCGCGCATGCGATCGGCGAGATTGCCCTTGGCCATGTCGTTTCCGGCCATGTCGCCATTGGCCCCGCCATTCGCGGGCGATCCGTTGGCGCCTTTGTGCAGGGAGGGCGTGTCGGATGCCAGGATCGCCTCGATCGGCGAATTGGGGCCTTCCAGTACCACGGCAAGCTTCGCCACTTCCGCTGCCACGTCGTTGATGCGTTCGCGCAGCAATGCATTCTCCACACGTTCGGCCGCCCAGCTCGATTCCGCCTCGCGCTTCATCGAGGCGAGTTCGGCATGCAGCTTGCTGCGCTCGGTATTGGCGAGTTCGAGTTCCTTTTGCAGCAATTCCTTTTCGTCGGTCAGGGAATTGACCGAGTCGCGATGCTGGGAATTGCCGGAGGCAATTTCCTCGCGCAAATGGAAGGCCAGCCGCCGCGCATTCTCGAGTTCGGCGCGCAACCGGTCACATTCATAATCGCGTTCGACCAGAAGCCGTCCCTGTTCGGCGACGCGTGTATCCAGCTCGGTGGCCCGCTTGCCAAGCATCTCGGCTTCGGTCGTCTGCGCCACCAATTGCTGTTCGAGCTGGGCCACGCGGTTGCCAAGATTTTCGACCTTGCCGCGTTCTTCCTCAAGCTCCCTGGTCGCCTTGCCGGATTCGATGCGCTCCTTGTCGAGCCGGTCTTCGATCTTCTTGATTTCCTGCTCGTAATCGCCGATCCGCAGTTTCAGCGCGTCGATCTGCGTCTTCAGGGAGACCAGTTCGATCCGCTGGCTGTCGCCGATGGACGTCTTTTCTCCAAGTTCGGAGGTCATCCGCTGCATATCGGACTGCTTGTCGGACAGGCTGCGTTCGGCCTCGTGCAGGGCCAGCGTCTTCACCGAGAGTTCGTCTTCGGTCGCCTTCATCTGGTCGCGCAGCGCCCGCTCGCGCGCTTCGAGCGCAAAGATGGTGGCGGATTTCTCGCCGAGTTCGACCTTCAGGCGATTGATGACGTCGGATTTCTTGCCGATCTCGGCCAGCTGGCTGGTGGTCTTGGTTTTGAGCTGATCGACGCTCATCTCGAGACGCCGGGTGGACATCGCGAATTCCGCGCGCAACTGGTCCTTGTCGGCCTGGATCTCGGCCATCGAGAGAGGGGTCGCGGCCTCCATCCGCCGCATGGTCAGCCGCACAGCCCGCGCATGCACCAGCGGCAGGAAAATGAGCCCCAGCAGGCTCGCGACCAGGAAGCCGATGCCCAGATACATGGCCGGCTCAATCATGACGGCTTACTCCGACCACCAGGCGCGAAAGTGGAATGCAACGACAGCAATGCCAGCTGCCAGCGCACCCGTTTAACCTAAACCGGGTGCCGCCCGGCGGGAAAGCAATTTTGCCGGCACAAGAAAAGATTAGAACGGATTCCAGGTCGCCTTGGGGGTAAACTTCAGATAGCCGATATTGGCACCCAGCCGCAGGCCGACACCGGAGCGAATTGGCACCACCACGACGTTATTTGCAGTGAGCGCGGTCATCCCGAAGCCGCCGATGAAATAGGCCGAGCCGTCGATCCCGCCGAAGCGGTTATAGACCGCATCCGTTGACGGGAGATTATACACCAGCATCATGGTGCGCGCGCCTTCGCCGCCGGCATCGAAGCCGATCGACGGGCCTTGCCAGAACACCCGCAGGTCGCCGGCATTCTTGGTGAACAGCGTGCCCTCCCCGTAGCGCAGTCCGGCCACGAAGGCTCCGCCCGCTTCCTCGCCCAGGATATAGCCATTCGGCTGCCCGAACTGGCTGAAAGCCTTCTCGACGACCTGTGCCAGTCCACGCGAAACCGATCCGAAGAAGCGGTGGCCCGAATCCAGAATCTCGTTGGATGAATATTGCTGCTGCGCTGGCTGCTGCGGCTGTTGCGGAATGGGCTGGGCTGGCGCCGAATGGCTAGCGCCCGCAACGCACGCGGCTACAGCCAGAATCCGCAATATCGAACGCATTGGGTGCTCCATGTCGATGAAAGGTCCGTCAGCCGCCTTAACCGCTTGCTCACGCGGATGCGGCATCACACAGCATCCGAATCGGAACACTTGTTGGACGGAATCATGACAACACTGCGCCGTCAACGCCGCGCGCTCGCGCTTCTTGCGGTCCTGTGCGGCGCCGGTTTGGGTGTCGCTCCAGATTTGCCGCAGGCGCGGGCCGCGACCACGGAATTGGTGGTCATCGACTGGCAGACCGGCCTCGCGATCTATGGCTTCGATCCGGTGGCCTATTTTACCGACCGGCAGCCGCGGCTCGGGCAGGATGCGCTGGAACTTCATCATGCCGGCGCTATCTGGCGCTTTCGCAACGAGGGCAACCGGGCGGCTTTCGCCAAGCACCCGGGCGTCTATCTCCCGGCCTATGGCGGCTACGATCCGATGGCGCTGGCGGGCGGTCTCGCGCGGCCGGGCCACCCGGAGTTCTGGGCGATCCACAAACAGCGGCTGTTCCTGTTCTATTCGCCGGAAGCCCGGCAGGATTTCGAACGCGATCCCGAGGCCGCGATCCTCAAGGCCGACGGACGCTGGCCGCAGGTCAGCAAGTCCCTGACGCCGTGACCTGTGGACTCACGCTTTGGTATAGCGCTCCGCATCGGCGTCGCTGCACCAGGCGACGAAAGAGGGCACCTTGAGCGCCCGCGCGACCTGCCCATACAGCACCGGATCGCCCTCCGGCGTGCGCACTGCGCCGCCGGCCGCGCAGAGCACGGCGTCTCCGGCGGCAATATCCCATTCCGACGTGCGTCCGAGCCGCGGATAGACATCGGCACGGCCCTCGGCAATGCGGCAAAACTTCACCGACGAGCCGCAATCCATGCGCTCGACGGTCTCGAAGCGCTTCAGCCAGGCTTCGGTCGCCGGATCGAGATGCGAGCGGCTGACCATGGCGCGCCAGGCGCCGCCCGTATGCGCAGAGGCGCTCAGGGGCCGGACATCGCGCGCCTGCGAGGCCTGCGCGCCGCAGATCAGGCGCAGGCTTTCGCTGC
>JAEVZN010000099.1 GCA_023392205.1 Pseudomonadota bacterium | reverse complement strand
CTGCGGTCCGTGATTGATCGCACGGGAATCGCGCTGCCAATATCCGGGGGTCCAGACATATTGGCCCTTCCGCCTGTCCCATCGCCAGCGTCCCTGCATCCAGACATAACCGGGTCGCGCACGCGGGCGCTCTTGCGCATGTGGCGGCAAGGGGGGACGTGCGGGGCGCGCGGACGCCCGATCCTCGCGGGACTGCGCATGGGCCGGCATCGGTGCCGCTATCAGCAGGAGTGCGAGCAGACCTGCCGCCCATACCGTACGTATCGCGCTGTATTGCGGGGTCATCGCGGTCTCCTGCCCGGCCGAAGCCGCCCTGTCGATCGATCACATAACAACGCCACATGCCTATCATGAGTCAAATGCGAGCGCATTCATGACAGACAAGCCGGACATTGCCTATGGCGTCCACTCGGAAACAGGTCCGCTGCGCAAGGTGATGGTCTGCGCACCCGGCCGGGCGCATGCACGTTTGACACCAAGCAATTGCGACGATCTTCTCTTCGATGACGTGATGTGGGTGGAGGCCGCGAAGCGTGATCATTTCGATTTTGTCCAGAAGATGCGCGACCGTAATATCGAAGTCGTCGAAATGCACAATCTGCTGTCCGAGACACTTGCCATCCCGCAGGCCAAGGCCTGGCTTCTCGATCGGCAGATCGTGCCCGATCAGGTCGGCATCGGCCTGATTGACGAAATCAAAGGTTATCTGGAAAGCATGTCCAGCCGGGAACTGGCCGAGACCCTGATCGGCGGCCTGTCGACGTACGATCTGCCCGATGAACTCGGCGGCGAGATGCTGAAGCTCGTGCGTGGCAGCGCAGGCATGGCCGAATATCTGCTCCCGCCTTTGCCCAATACATTGTACACGCGCGACACGACCTGCTGGATCTATGGCGGGGTAACGCTTAACCCCCTGTTCTTTCCGGCACGGCGCGAGGAGACCCTGCTGGTCGCAGCCATCTATCGCTTTCATCCGGATTTTGCAGGGCGTGTCCGCGTCTGGTGGGGGGACCCGGAGCGCGAGCACGGCATGGCCACTCTGGAAGGGGGCGACGTCATGCCTATCGGCAAGGGCAACGTTCTTGTCGGCATGAGCGAACGCAGTTCGCGACAGGCGATCAGCCAGCTGGCTGCCGCCCTGTTCGAACAGGGTGCCGCGGAACGCGTGATCGTTGCGGCCATGCCGAAGCTACGCGCGGCCATGCATCTCGACACGATTTTCACATTTGCTGATCGCGACTGCGTGCTGCTCTACCCCGATATCGTGGATAAAATGCCTACGTTTTCCTACCGCCCCGCCGGCAGCAAGGGCGGACTCGACCTGCGCATCGAGGACAAGCCGCTGGTGGATGTTGTGGCAGAGGCGCTGGGCCTGAAGACATTGCGCGTGGTCGAGACCGGCGGCGACGCCTATATGCGCGAGCGGACGCAATGGGACAGCCGCGCCAATCTCGTCTGTGCTTCGCCGGGTGTCGTCTTCGCCTACGACCGTAACACTTATACCAACACCTTGTTGCGTAAACAGGGCATCGAGGTGATCACGATATCCGGATCCGAACTTGGACGCGGGCGCGGCGGCGGGCATTGCATGACCTGTCCGCTGACCCGCGATCCCGTCAGCTATTGAGATACGGCATGACCGACGCCGTGACCGCACCCAAAACCGCGCCGAAGACCGCGACGCAGCGTTTCCTGGATGCGATCGAAAGGGCGGGCAACATCGTCCCGCATCCAGTCGTAATTTTCCTGATTCTGATCGGCGTGGTGATTGCCCTGTCGGCCTTGCTCTCGCTGATCGGCGCTTCCGTCACCTTCGAGCGCATCGATCCCGAGACACACAAGATCGAAGTCGTCACCGCAGACATCAGAAATCTGCTGAGTGCCGACGGCATCAGGTTCATGTATGTGTCGCTCATTCCGAATTTCATGAGCTTCACCGCGGTCGGCCTGATGATATGCGCGATGATCGGCGCGGGTGTCGCGGAGGAATCCGGGCTGGTCAAGGCACTTATCCGCAAACTCGTGCTGGTTTCTCCCTATTGGGCACTCACCTATATTCTGGCTTTCGTCGGCATAATGTCGAGCATCGCTGCCGATGCAGGCTACCTTGTTCTCATTCCGCTCGCCGGCATCGCCTATCTTTCCGTCGGACGCCACCCGCTGGCCGGCCTCGCGCTTGGCTTTGCGGCGGTCGCGGGATCGTTCACGGTCAACATGCTGGTCAAGCCGCTCGATACGGTTCTGGTCGAACTCACCAACGATGCGGTGCGCATGGTCGATCCAGCGCGCACCATCGGCCTCGCGTCCAATCTCTGGTTCTCCATCGCGTCGGTGCTGCTGCTGACCGTCGTCATCGCCGTCATCACCGACCGTGTGATTGCGCCGCGGCTCGGACCATATCTCACGGAGGACAAGGCAGAGCCGTCCGGCGGACAATCTGGAAAGCTGACCGAGGCGGAGGGGCGCGGCCTGCGCTTTGCGCTCTACGGCCTGCTCGGGCTTGCTGCCGCATTTTGTCTTTTGACACTGCCACCCGGAGCCCCGTTGCGCGATCCGGTCAGCGGCGACCTGATCGGCAATTCTCCGTTCATGAACGGACTGATCGCGCTCATCATGCTGGCGTTTCTGACGACCGGGTGGGCCTATGGTATCGGCGCCGGCACATTGACCAGCCTCACCGAGGTCATCAGGGCCATGGAGAAAGCCATTACAGGACTCGGCGGCACGATCTTTCTGTTCTTCGTTCTCAGCCAGTTCGTGGCCTATTTCACCTACACGAATATCGGGACGATCATGGCGCTGACATTGTCGGATATCCTGAAGACGTCGAATGTCGGCATCCTACCGCTGCTGATCGGCTTTATCGCCGTTGTCGCCGTGATCGACCTCCTGATCACTGGCGCCATTGCCAAGTGGGCGATCTTCGCGCCGGTTTTTGTGCCGCTGCTGGTGAAACTCGGCGTGGACCCGGAAGCGGTTCTGGCCGCCTATCGGGTCGGCGATTCACCAATGAACGCAATCACGCCGCTGAACGCCTATTTCGCGCTCGTGGTCGGCTTCGCGCAGAAATACGATGCACGGGCCGGTGTCGGCACCGTGGTATCGTTGATGCTGCCCTATGTGCTTTGGCTTTTCGTTGCGTGGACCGCGCTGGTCGCGCTTTGGCAATGGCTTGGCCTGCCGTGGGGATTGTGAAGCGGACCTGCCGATTTGCCCCCTAAAGGATGGCCGAGACATGACCGACAGCGAGAACCCGATCGACATTGCCGCGGCGGAAGACCGGCTGATGCGCTACCTCGCCATCGAAGGCATAACCGGCCAGGAAGCCGCGATCGCTGCAGCGATCGTGGCCAACCTAAAGGGCGCCGGCATCTCCCAATCCGCCATCCGCTTCGACGATGCCAATTCGCGCATCCCGCTTCCAACGCAAACCGGCAATCTGATTGCCGATCTGCCCGGCACAACAGACGCACCGCGCATTATGTTCTCCACGCATCTCGACACGGTACCACTCTGTGCGGGCGCGAAGCCGCGGCGCGAGGGGGACCGCATCGTTTCCGAAAGGGCGACCGCACTCGGCGGCGACAATCGCACCGGATGCGCCGTTCTCGTCACCCTTGCACAAACCTTGTTGCAGCACAAAATCCCCCATCCGCCGATCACGCTGCTGTTCACAGTCAGGGAAGAAAGCGGTCTGCATGGCGCGCGCGAGCTCGGTGTGGCCGATCTCGGCGCACCTTCGATGTGTTTCAACGTTGATGGCGGCGTGCCATCAAAACTTCTGATCGGCGCGGTCGGCCAGGAAAACTGGCACGCGGAAATCACCGGGCGTGCGGCGCATGCCGGCGTCGCACCGGAAACGGGCATTTCCGCAACACTCGTTGCGTCCATCGGCATTGCAAATGCGCATCGTCGCGGGTGGTTCGGCAAGGTCGGCAAGGCGAACGGACGCGGCACGAGCAATGTCGGCATATTCGGCGGCAAGGACGGCAAGGCCGCGGGCGACGCCACCAATGTCGTGACCAACTATGTTTCCGTGAGAGGCGAAGCACGCAGTCCCTATGCCGAATTTGCGGAGGAAATCGCGAAGGCCTACGAACTGGCTTTTGCCGATGCTCAAGACGCCGTCCGGGCCGCTGACGGGTCGACCGCCATCGTAGACTTCCGGCACCAGCCGGCCTATCCGCCCTTCCGGCTCAGCGAGAATTCACCTGCAGCCACTCGCGCTGCGGACGCAGTCCGGCGCCTAGGCCTTGAGCCGGAATTCGTCTTTTCCAATGGCGGCCTTGATGCGAACTGGATCGACAAACACGGGATTCCGACGGTTACTTTTGGCGCAGGTCAGCGGGAAATCCACACGATTAACGAATATGTCGTGTTGCCCGAATATGCTCTTGGCTGCAAACTCGCCCTCATGCTGGCCACCCTTTCGAACTGAGCGCAAAGACAGACCGGATGCGAATCGACACCAGCCTGACGGCAGATCGCTGGCTGCTGGCGCTGGTCGGCATCATGGCTGCCATTGCCATCTTCACCGCGCTGTATCTTGCCAGCAGCGTCTTCGCGCCGGTGGCCTGCGCACTTTTCATTATCGCCGTCGCCTGGCCGATGCAGGCCTGGCTGCAGGCGCGCGTGCCGCAATTACTGGCGCTCGCCATTGTTGTCACCGTGATCGTCGTGGTCTTTTTGGCTTTCACGTCCATCGTGACATGGGGCTTTGGGCGTATCGGCCGGACCTTAATGGCCGATGCGGCGCGTTTCCAGATCCTCTATGATCAGTTCGCCGTCTGGCTCGAGGGACATGGTATCGTCCTGGCCGGATTATGGTCCGAGCATTTCAACGTAGGCTGGTTCATTCGCGCCCTGCAGGGGGTGACCGGGCGCGTCAACACCACTGTGACATTCTGGCTGATCGTTCTCGTCTATGTCGTGCTGGGACTGCTTGAGGTCGACACGATTGCCAGAAAGCTGAAAGCCTCGGTCAGCGCCGCCACGTCGAAAGTGCTGATTTGCGGCAGCCAGATCACAGCCGTGAAATTCCGCCACTATCTCGTGATCCGTACGGTCATGAGCATCGCGACCGGCGTGATGGTGTGGGCGCTCGCATCGCTGTCGGGGCTTCAGCTTGCGGTCGAATGGGGCATTATCGCCTTCGCACTCAACTACATCCCCTTCATCGGGCCGTTTATCGCAACTGTGTTTCCGGCCCTGTTCGCGCTGGCGCAATTCGCGTCGTTGCAATCGGCAATTTTCATCTTCGCCGGGCTGAATATCATCCAATTTGTGATCGGCAGCTATATTGAACCTCGCATTTCCGGCAAGGCGCTCGCCGTATCGCCGCTGGTGGTTTTGTTCTCGGTGTTCTTTTGGGCCTATTTCTGGGGTCTGTTCGGGGCCTTTGTCGGCGTCCCGATTACCATCGCCATTCTGACATTCTGCGCGCAGCATCCGTCGAGCCGCTGGATCGCCGACCTGCTTGGCGCCCCCGACAGCGAGCCTGAGCCTGAGCCCGAGACAGCCTGAAGGGTGCGGCTGCCGATTGCAGATGCGATTGCGGCGAACTTGGTCAGCGGCA
>JAEVZN010000073.1 GCA_023392205.1 Pseudomonadota bacterium | reverse complement strand
CTTCTGGTGCTGTCTGGACTGGCCATCGTGATCGCGGCGGGCGACGTGATCCTCGTGCACCACCAGCGCCTGCTCAGCGTCGCCTGGGTGAGCCTCCTGATCGTGCCGCCGGTTCTGGCCGCGCTCGCCACGTTGGTTCTTCCATCGCTTTTCGCAATTGACCTCAAGGTGGCGCAGCCGGCCGACCGGATGGCGCGCTTCTTCACCGAAAGCTTCGAGCGGCGTACGGGCCGAAAGCTGGACATTGTCGGTGGCGATCCGCGGATCGCAACGCTGATCGCGCTTGGCTCCAATCACAGGCCGCGGGTGCTGCATACGCCCGATCTGCGATTGCCCAACCTCGCCACCGCCGAGGAGGCGATGACAAACGGGGCCGTCATCGTCTGGCGCGCGACCGATGGCGCGGGCACGCCGCCGCCCGATGTGAAAGCGATGTTTCCACAGATTGTGCCGGAAGTGCCGCGCGTGTTCGAGCGTCCGCTGTCCGGACGCGCGCCGGTCACGCGTATCGGCTGGGGCGTGATCCGGCCGCGTGGCGAGACACCACCTGCGCCCGCAGCCCCGCCCGCCGCAAGTCAGTGATAGCTCTCGCCTTCCTTCACCTTGCCGCGGAACAGCCAGTAGATGAAGATGATATAGCCAAGCACGATCGGCAGCAGGAAAACCGTTCCAATCAGCATGAAAACCTGGCTCGACGGTGCGGCGGCCGTATCCCAGATGGTCAGTGAGGGTGGCACCAGATACGGATAGCTGGAAATCACCAGCCCGAGATAACCGAGTAGAAACAGCCCGATGGTCGCAACGAAGGGCAGCACGTCGCGCTTGGCTTCCACCCATCGCCACAGCATCAGCGCCAGCAGGGCGGTGAGCAGCGGTACCGGCCAGAGATAAAAAATATTCGGCATCGAGAACCAGCGCGTGGCGATACGGTCAATGGCCAGCGGCGTATAGAGGCTGACCGCGACCATGAAACCCAGCACCACCAGCACCAAGGTCCGCGCCTGGATGCGCGCGCGGTCGGCCACTTCGCCTTCGGTCTTCATGATCAGCCAGGTGGCGCCGAGCAGCGCATAGCCGCACACCATGGCCGCGCCGCACAGGATCGAGAACGGAGTCGCCCAGTCGAAATGCCCGCCGGCAAACTGGCGGTCCTGCACCTCGATGCCCTGGATCAATCCGCCAAGGATGATGCCCTGCGTAAAGGCCGCGATGATCGAACCGAAGGTGAAGGCGGCATTCCACCAGATCTTGCGATGCGACACGATGCGGAATTCGAACGCCACGCCGCGAAAGACAAGCGCCAGCAGCATGATGATCACCGGCAGATACATGGCCGGCATGATCACCGCATAGGCGGTGGGAAACGCCACCCATAATCCGGCGCCGCCCAGCACCAGCCAGGTCTCGTTGCCGTCCCAGAAGGGCGCGATCGAGCGCATCATCTGGTCGCGCTGGATCTCGTTGCGGGCAAACGGAAACAGGACGCCGATGCCGAGATCGAAGCCGTCCAGGATCACATACATGGCGACGGCTGTGCCGATCAGTCCTGCCCAGATCACCGGGAGATACCATTCCATGGCGCTCACCCTGATTTTGCGACTGCAGCGCGGGCGGCTTCTTCCGCACCTGTCAGCGGCCGGCTCGGCAGACCTTCCGGCGTCGCCACCGCGCTGCCTTCCGGTCCCTTCGCGATCAGGCGATTGATGTAATAGATGCCCATCGTGAACACGATGCCATAGCAGATCACGAACAGGATCAGCGTGCCGAGCAGACTGGCCGCCGGCACCGGCGATATCGCATCGGCGGTGCGCAATTGGCCGTAAACGACCCATGGCTGACGGCCGGTCTCCGTCACCACCCAGCCGGCGACCACCGCCACGAAGCCGCACCACCATGTCATCGACACGATGCGCAGGAACCAGCGCGTCTCGAACAGCCGTTTGCGATACCAGAGCCAGACGCCGAACAGGGCCGCAGCGATCATGTAGAAGCCGATGGCGAGCATGATGCGGAAGCTGAAGAAAACCGGAATGACCGGCGGCCGCTCGTCGGGGGGCACGCTGGTCAGGCCCGGAAACAGGCCGTCCAGACTATGCGTGAGAATGAGCGAAGAGCCGCGCGGAATGGAAATCTCGAACCGGTTGCGCTCCGCCTTCTCGTCGGGCCAGGCGAAGATGTGGAAATCGCCGGGCTTGGAGCCATCCCAATGGCCTTCCATCGCCGCCACCTTGATCGGCTGGTGCTTGAGCGTGTTAAGGCCGTGCTGGTCGCCGATGAACAATTGCAGCGGCGCCAGGACCGCAGCCAGACCCAGCGCCATGCGCACCATGGTGCGCGCTTCCTCGACGAATTTGTTGGCGAGCAGATAGCGCGCACCGACCGCCAGAACCACGAAGGCTGTTGTCAGATAAGCCGCATTCAGCATATGCGCGAAGCGGTAGGGGAAGCTTGGATTGAAGACGATGGTCAGCCAGTCCACCGGATAGATCTCGACGCCGAGCGCCTCCGCCTGCGCTGCCAGCCA
>JAEVZN010000049.1 GCA_023392205.1 Pseudomonadota bacterium | reverse complement strand
GATCGATGCCGTCGATCCCGGCAATGGCATTACGCAGCACCGGCAGCATCGAATAGAGCGCCAGCGCCAGCACGGCAGGCAGAAAGCCGAGCGCGGAGAATTCGAAACCGAACAGGCGCCCGGTCAGCGCGGCGACGCCGAGCAGCAGCGGATAGAACAGCGCCAGCAGGGCAAGGCCGGGAATGGTCTGCACCACGCTTGCGAAAGCCAGCAGCAGCCCGCGCAGGCGCGGACGCCGGATCGAGGCGATGGCCAGCGGCAGACTCACCGCAAGTCCGAGCGCCAGCGCCGTGAAACTCACCAGCACATGCTGGCCGAGATAATCGGGCAGCCGCGCCCAGGCTTCCTGAATGGCGGGATCGAAATTCATGCGCTGTCCCGCATCAGGGCGGCGAGGCGCTGCGCCTGCTGGCGCGGCATGTCGAGCAGGGCCGCGACATCGTTGTTCGGTGGCGCGGTCATCAGGTCATGCGGCGTACCGACAGCGGCGAGGCGGCCTTCATGCAAAACGGCGATACGGTCGGCGAGCAGCACCGCCTCGATCACGTCATGGGTGATCATCATGGTGGTGAGGCCGAGCCGCTCGTGCAGCGCGCGGTAATCGCGGCTCAAAGCATCGCGGGTGCGCAGGTCGAGTGCGCCGAATGGCTCGTCCATCAGCACCACATGCGGGCTTGCGGCGAGCGCGCGCGCCACCCCGATGCGTTGCCGCTGTCCGCCCGACAAGGCGCGCGGCAGCCGGTCGCGGTACAGGGCGGGATCGAGCTGCACCAGCTCCATGAGTTCGTCGACGCGCGTGCGGATGCGCTCGCGCTCCCAGCGCAGCAGGCGCGGGGTGATGGCAATGTTTTCCGCAAGCGTCATATGCGGAAACAGGCCGGTATCCTGAAACACGTAACCGATGCGCCGGCGCAAGGCGACCGGATCGAGGCTGCGCACATCGTCGCCCTCAAAGCGCACGATGCCGTCGCTCGGATCGATCAGCCGGTTGACCAGACCGAGCAAAGTGGATTTGCCGGAGCCGGACTGGCCGACCACGGCGATGAATTCGCCGGGCGCGACCGCAAGCGACACGGCGTCCAGCGCCGGCCTTGCCTGCGATGCATAATGCTTGGAGACCGCTTCGAACGCGATCACAGGCGCAGTATCGTCCGCCGCCATCAATTGCGCGCCGGATGGTCGAGCACCAGAAGCAGGATGGCGGGGCCGGTGCTGACGAGATGGCGGCGCCGCAGCACCATGAAATCGTCGGCCGGATCGCCGCCGCCGAACGATACGCGGTCACCGATCTGGACCGATGCATCGAGCGACTGGGTGGCGGAATTGACGTCGATGCCGGCCGCCGTGGCGCGCGCCTTGGCGCTGTCGGTCAGTTCGATGCGGATGAAAAGCCGGTGCTCACGCATTGTGACGTCCCGCGTCGCGGGGCATAAGCGGACACGCGATGTGTGAATTTTGGGGGTCCGCCATGCCGATTGCCCGGCTTTCGAAAATCGTGATGACCGCCGCTCTGGCGTCGTTCGCCTTCATCGTCACCTATAACAATCTCGTGGATTACGACTCGAACTTCCAGTTCGTGAAGCACGTTCTGAGCATGGATACCACATTTCCAGGAAATCGCCTGATGGGCCGGGCGATTACGGACCCGACATTGTGGACGCTCGGATATGCCGGGATCATCGCCGCGGAGGGGGTGACTTTCGTGCTGCTGGCGATCGGCGCCGTCGCTATGTTTCTCGCTCGCAATGCGCCGGCGGCCTCCTTCCAGCGCGCGAAAGGCTGGACGATATTGGGCGTAACGCTCGGCTTTCTGGTGTGGTTTTTCGGCTTCATGGTGGTGGGCGGCGAGTATTTTGCGATGTGGCAATCGAAGAGCTGGAACGGGCAGGAGGCTGCATTCCGGTTCTACATGACCATGCTGGCGGTGCTGATCTTCGTCATGCAGCCGGATGCGGAACCCGGCCGCGGATAGGACAAAACCGCTTCGCATGGGAAGGCCGGATGCCCTAGAATCCTGTTAAAAGCGGTTCCGGCAAAAGCACCGGAAACACCACACGGGAGTGGAGCGGTTGGGAATTGAGGGGGCGGCCGTCGCGGCCGAAGCGGAATTGCCGGCGCCGGCGGTGGCCCTGCGCGATGTCACCATCACCTTCCGGATGGGGCCGAAGGTAACCTACACGGCGGTCGAGGCGGCGAGTCTGTCGGTGGCGGATGGCGAATTCGTCGCCATTGTGGGGCCGACCGGCTGCGGGAAATCCACACTGTTGAATGTGGCGGCGGGCCTGCTGACACCGAGCAGCGGCGAGGCCGGGATTTTCGGCTCAAGGCTCGACGGCCTCAACCGCCAGGCGGGCTACCTGTTTCAGGCCGATGCGCTGTTTCCCTGGAAGACGGCCTTGCAGAATGCCGCCATCGGACTTGAGACCGCCGGCACCGGCAGCGCCGAGGCGCGCGCCCGCGCCACCGAATGGTTGACCCGTGTGGGCTTGGGCGGCTTTCTCAACCGCTATCCGCACATGCTCTCGGGCGGCCAGCGCAAGCGCGTCGGGCTCGCGCAGGTGCTGATCCGCAATCCGAAGATACTGTTGATGGACGAGCCGTTCGGGCCGCTCGACGCGCAGACGCGGCAGATCATGGGCAACCTGCTGCTCGATCTGTGGAGCGCCGACCGCAAGGCGGTGCTGTTCGTCACCCACGACCTGGAAGAAGCCATCGCGCTATCGGACCGGGTGGTGATCATGTCGGCGGGGCCGGCCGCGCGCATTATCGGCGACTGGGCGGTGAACATCCCGCGCCCGCGCGACATTTCTGAGGTGCGCCTCGACAAGACCTTTCACGACCTGCATCGCGAGATCTGGCATGTGCTGAAGGACGAGGTGCTGAAGGGCTATGCGCAGACGGGGGGCGGATGATGCATCGTATTGAGCATCACGGAAATTCAGCGCGTGCCGCTTGCGGCGGCTTGTTCCCTCCCCCCTTGCGGGGGAGGGTCAGGGAGGGGGGTAAGCCGCAAATGCAGAGCGCGAGATTTGGCGCCCCCCCCCCC
>JAEVZN010000003.1 GCA_023392205.1 Pseudomonadota bacterium | reverse complement strand
TCTGGATGGTTCACTGCAGGCTCTTCGGCTGACGGTTATGCTGTTCGCAGTCTTTCAGCGCGCCGGGATAGGGACAATGGACAATCTTGTAAAGCGCGGCGGCTGAAAGCCGTCTCATCCGAAACATGCCTTCGCCTCCGCGCCCCTGCACCCGCTTCCGCGTCAGGATTGCGGCGTGATGCCCTTGTCCTTGAAGTATTTCAGTGCGCCGGGGTGATACGGAACATTGTAATTCTTGTAGAGCTTGGCCGCTGAAAAATCGCGCAAGGCGGGCTGCACGGCGACAAGGTCCGCCTTGTTGTTTTCCAGCGTCTCAATGATCTTGTAGACGACGTCGTCGGGCACCTTGGCGTTCGTGAACAGCATGTTGTCCCACGTATAGACGCCCATCGGCTTATCGACGCCGACAAAGAACGGGCTCGGCTGTGCCGGCGACAGATATCCGATCGGCAGGATCTTCCTGGCCGCATCCATTCCGCTTTCGGGAATTTCCAGCGCGCGGATGCCGCCGACGGAGGCGTCCACCTCGCGCACCTTCGGCGCGCCGAAGGCAAAGAAGAACATGTCGGCATTGCCCGACACGAAATCGTCGGCGCCGCGGACGACATTCGGCACCAGCACCGGTGTAACGTCCTTCTCAGTCAACCCGCCGGTTGCAAGCATCGCGCGCGTCAACGAATCGATGGTGCGCATGGCGGAGAAGCCGGCCACCACGCGCTTGCCCTTCAGATCGGACATCGTGCGGATCGGCGAATCCTTGCGCACCCAGAACGCGCCGCGCAGCGGATGAATGGTGCCGATGAGCCGCAGATCCGGCTGCTTGCCAGTCGGCCCCGAGCCCTCCACGGTGGCTGACACCTCGATGATATTGGCAATGCCGAGTTCGGCTTCGGCACGGCCCACCATCGGGATCAGCACGGATTCGCCGGCGGTCGGCTGCACGAGAACGTTCAGATTGCCTTTTTCCTTGAGTACTTTCGCAATCGCCGAGGCCGTCGTGTGACTGAGCGTGCCGGGCTGCATTGTGGCAATGCCCATGGTCTGCGCGGCCGCCATTCCGGTGGCGCCCAGTGTCAGCGTCAGGGCTACGATTCCTGATTTCACGTTGATATGCATACCATCCTCCCATCTGGTTTTTTTGCGATGATGGTCCGGTGAACGGGCAAAGGCAATGCGCAATCGGCCGCGCGAGGCGGCCGGCCCTACGCGGCAGGCTTGGCCGCGAGCGGGGGGATGCGCAGCGAGGGGGTGGATGCGTCGAGCCGCAGGATCAGCTCGACGCTGGCCCGCTCGCAACGATTGCGGCCGCCCTGCTTGGCGGCATAGAGCGCCTGGTCGGCCTGCGCGATCATTTCAGGGAGGTCGAGCGGCACGTTGTCCGCGACAGCGACGCCGATGCTGCAGGTGACCCCCAGATCCTGGCCCTCGACGTGACGGGCGGCCTTCTCAAAACCTTCGCGGATATCGTTCGCCACCGCCATGGCGCGTTCGGGATCGACATCGAACAGCACCACCGCGAATTCCTCGCCGCCAAACCGGCCGATCAGGTCGTCGGGTTCGAGATGCGCGCTGGCGGTTTCGGCAAAAACCTGCAGCACATGGTCGCCCGCCGCATGTCCATGCGTGTCGTTGATCGCCTTGAAGTGGTCGAGATCGATCAGCAGCAGCGCGACCGGCCGCGGGTCTTGCGCCAGACGGATGCCCAATTGCTCACCACCCTCCATGAACGCCCGCCTGTTGGCGATGCCGGTGAGCGGATCGATCATGGCGGCGGTCTTGTGCATCAGTTCGGTGCGCTCCTTGGCCATTGCCAGCAGGATGAAGGCGATGGCGATGGTGAACAGCAACGCCTCGAAGGACAGCACCGTCAGCCACACACTCTCGAAGACCTGCGTATCGGGGATCCAGGGCAGCATTGTTGCAAGCGGCGTGCGCAGCAGAAACAGCGACCCATGCGCGAACAGCATGAAGATCGCCGGCCAGCGTGACACCAGAGGCTCGGACCGCCCGCGCCAGAATTCATAGGCCGTGGCCCAGGTGTAGCCGGCAATGATGAAGGACGAGATCAGGATGCGCGCGTCCATCGAATGCGCGATCACGGGAATACGGCAGACGATCAGCCACAGTGCCGCGCCGCCGAACAGGCCGACATAGGTGACCGGGCGGCCATCGAACACCCGCGCTCCGATCCATGTCACCGCGAATGCGGTGAAAAGAACTGCATTCGACAGGTCGATGGAAATCCAGTCCGGCACACTTCCATACATGCCGAACAGCACGACCGACGAGCCGCGCAGCAGATGCGAACATCCCCACCAGGCCACCGCCGTGTTCGCGGAATTCTGCACCCAGGCGAACAGCAGCAAGAGCCCGAGCATGGCCTCGACATAGATCGTAACCAGGAACAATGTGTTGACGTCGAGGGTCATAACTTGGGCCGTTGGCCGCCACGCGAGGCTCTAAAGCGCATGGTCGGGCTGCCAATTTCTAGCCGATTTGCCCCCAAAAATAGGTGAATGGAACCCGCAACCCTCGGCTGCGCGGCCATCGTGGTTTCCGGATCCTTTCCGCAAAAGCCTGCATTTGCAGTTTCCCTCCTGTCCAAAGGATGAAACCTTGTCCGGAACCTCCCGTAACTGATGGGTCGGACAGGGATTTTGGGGCCGAAAATGCGGGTTGCGGTGGTGGGGACGGGAATTGCCGGCAATATTGCCGCATATGGCCTGTCGCAAAGCCACCAAATCACGGTCTACGAGCGCGAGCTTCGCCCCGGCGGACACAGCCATACCCTAGAGGTGGACTATATCGGACGCCGGATCTCCGTCGATACCGGCTTCATCGTCTATAATGAGCCGAATTATCCGGGGCTGACCGCCCTCTTCGACCATCTCGGCGTCGAAACTGCGCCCTCCACCATGAGCTTTTCGGTCTCCGCCGAGGGCGGTCGGCTGGAATGGATGGGCGGCGGCACGAGCCTGATGGAATCGCTGAACGGCGTCTTCGCGCAGCGCTCGAACCTGTTCTCCCTGCCCTTTCACGGCATGCTGCGCGACATGCTGCGCTTCAACCGGCAATGCCTCGAGGATCGCGCCAGCGGTTATCTGTCAGGCCTGTCGCTTGGCGACTACCTGACGGCGCGCAGATATTCGCCGCGACTGATGCGCGATTATCTGGTGCCAATGGGCGCCGCGATCTGGTCCACCCCGGTCGACAAGATGCTGGAATTTCCGGCCGAGAATTTTGTCGCCTTTTTCGACAATCACCGCCTCGTCCACGATGAGCGGCCGGTCTGGCGCACCGTGCGCGGCGGCAGCCGCAATTATGTGGAGAAGCTCACCGCTCCGTACCGCGACCGCATCCGGCTCGGATCGGCTGTCACGGAGATCACGCGCACACGCCACGGCGTTACCATCCGCGACAGCCTCGGGCATTGCGACGACTACGATCAGGTGGTGATCGCGGCGCATTCCGATCAGGCGCTGGCGATGCTCGCCGACGCAGGCGACGCGGAACGTGCAGTGCTGGGTGCGATCGCCTACCGGCCCAACGACGTTTATCTGCATCGCGATCCGCGGCTGATGCCGAAGCGGCGGCGTGCCTGGGCGGCCTGGAACTTCCTGCGCGGGAATGGCCGCGGCGTGGCGGGTACGGATGTCGCCATTACCTATTGGATGAATGCATTGCAGGGCATCGACCCCGCCTGCCCGCTTTTCGTCAGCCTCAATCCGCCTTTCGCGCCGCAACCGGAAATGACTTTCGCGCGTTTCGCCTGCGAGCATCCGCAATTCGATGCGCAAGCCTTTGCGGCCCAGCAGCGCCTTGAAGGCATTCAGGGTACCAACCGGACCTGGTTCTGCGGTGCATGGACCGGCTACGGGTTCCACGAAGATGGGCTGCAGTCCGGGCTGAACATTGTCGACCGGCTCGGCGGGACTATTCCCTGGACCATCGCACGCGACGGATTTTCGGAGGCGGCCGAGTGAACGAGGCGACGCGGCAAAATACGGACGCTGCGTCTCTCTATCGCGGTACGGTCATGCATGCGCGGCTAAAGCCGCTCGGTCATCGCTTCTCGTACCGTGTCCTCAACCTCCTCATCGATCTCGACCGTCTCACCGAAGCCGACCGCCAGTCGCGGCTGTTCGGGGTCAACCGGCGTGCGCGCTATAGCTTTCACGAGCGTGATCACGGTCCGCGGGACGGCTCCGCGCTCTCGTCGTATGTACGGCGTCTCGCAAATGCCGAAGGCATCGACCTCGCGGACGGGCGCCTTCTCCTCCTCTGCTATCCGCGACTGTTCGGCTATGTCTTCAATCCGCTGTCGGTCTATTATTGCCATGCAGCAGACGGGAAATTGGTGCTGCTTATCTACGAAGTACGCAACACCTTCGGCGAGATGCACACCTATATCTGCCCGGTGCGCGAGGGGGAATCCGGCGCTGCCGGTGTCCGTCAGACGCGCGACAAGCGGTTCTATGTGTCTCCCTTCATTCCCATGGACATGCGCTACCATTTTCGCATGTCGGCGCCGGGCAAAGATCTGAAGGTCCGCATTCTGGAGACCGACCGGACTGGACCGCTGCTCGCCGCGACATTCCATGGACGACGATTGGACTTGACGTCGCCCCACCTTATTGCGGCATTCTGCGCTTTGCCATTTGTGACGCTGAAGGTGATCCTGGGCATCCATTACGAAGCGTTACGGCTGTGGCTCAAAGGGGCACGTCTTGTGCCCCGGCCGCAACCGGACGATGATCCGGGATCTCGCAACGCAGCATCCGCCGCCCCTCTCGCGGCGCGGCAGAAGCCGGGATAGGATTGAGGATCATGAGCGACGCGATCGTCATCACACCGGAAACTCGCAAATCCGCCCTTGATGGGCTTCCGGGGATGGCGCGGATCGCATTCGCAATGGCCGAGAAAATCCGCGCCGGCAGCCTGGACGTGACGCTGCCCGACGGCCGCAGGATGGTCTTTCGCGGATCGGAGGCAGGCCCGGCCGCCGCCATGATCGTCAACGATTACCGGCTGGTCTGGCGCACCTTGCGCAGTGGCGATATCGGCGTTGCGGAATCCTATCTGCGCGGCGAATGGGACACGCCCGATCTCACCCAGTTCCTCTATCTGTTCTGCATCAACCGCGAGATGATGGAATCGGTGCTCGGCGGCAATCGTTTCGTGCGCTGGCTGCAGGTGTTGCGCCACTGGCGCAACAGCAATACCAAACGGCAGGCGCGCCGGAACATTCATGCACATTACGATCTCGGCAATGCCTTCTATTCGGCGTGGCTGGATCCGAGCATGACCTATTCCTCGGCCTTGTATGACGGCGCGGTCAGCGACCTGACCTCTGCACAGATGTGCAAGTATCAAAGTCTCGCCCAGCAGATCGACCTGAAGCCCGGTGAGACAGTTCTGGAAATCGGCTGCGGCTGGGGCGGGTTTGCCGAATTTGCCGCGAAAAATTTCGACGCGCGCGTGGTCGGGCTTACCATCAGCCAGGAGCAGCACGATTATGCGCGCCGCCGCATGTTCGAGGCCGGACTGGCCGACAAGGTAGAAATCCGGCTGCAGGATTACCGCGACGAACGCGGCCATTACGATCGCATCGCCTCGATCGAGATGCTGGAAGCGGTCGGCGAGCAATTCTGGCCGGCTTATTTCGCGCAATTGCGCGACCGGCTGCGGCCGGGTGGTGCCGCCGGCATCCAGACCATCACCATTCAGGAGCGGTTTTTCGACAATTACAAACGCGAGATCGATTTCATTCGCCGCTATGTCTTCCCCGGCGGCATGCTGCCGACCCCCTCCACGCTCAGGA
>JAEVZN010000633.1 GCA_023392205.1 Pseudomonadota bacterium | reverse complement strand
CTCGACCACATGACGACCTACGAGAATGTGGCGCTGCCGCTGCGGATCATGGGCCGCTCGGAAGACAGCTACCGGGCCGAGGTGATAGAGCTTCTGCAATGGGTGGGCCTGGGCGACCGGATGTGGGCCTTGCCGCCGGTGCTCTCGGGCGGCGAGAAGCAGCGTGCGGCCATTGCGCGCGCGGTGATCGGCCAGCCGCATCTGCTGCTGGCGGACGAGCCCACGGGCAATGTCGATCCGAGCCTTGGCCGCCGGCTGCTGCATCTGTTCATGGAATTGAACAGGTCCGGCACGTCGATTGTGATCGCAACCCATGACATCGCATTGATGGACCAGTTCGATGCGCGCCGGCTGGTCCTGCATGACGGCCGCCTGCACCTGTACGATTGACCGGACATGATGGCGAGAACCGACCAGAGGATGCACGACACAACGGCCGCGGCCGGCCGGGGCACCCGCGCGCCCATGCCGAAGACCGAATCGCCCATTGTCCCGCATCAGTCGATCGGCGGACGGGCGCTGGTGGCGGTGGTGGCGATCATGACCTTTCTCGCCTCGCTGACCACGGGCGCGGTCATGCTGGTCCGCGCCAATGCCGCGGAATGGCAGACCGAGGTGCTGCGCGAGGTGACGATCCAGGTCCGGCCGGGCGGTGAGGACGATATCGAGGCTGCGGTGCGCCGGGCCGCCGAGATCGCGCGCTCCTTTGCGGGTGTCTCCGAGGTGCGGCCCTATTCGAAGCGGGAATCGGCGCAATTGCTGGAGCCATGGCTCGGGGCGGCGGTGTCGTCGGACGATTTGCCGGTGCCGCGTGTCATCGTCGTCAGGCTGTCGTCGGATCGTGAAGCGGATATCGCGGGATTGCGGGCGCGAATTGCGCAAGACGTGCCCGGCGCATCGCTGGACGATCATCGCGGCTGGATCGACCGGATGCGGGCGATTGCGGATTCGGTCGTGGTGGGCGGGCTGATCGTACTCGGGCTGGTCATCGCGGCCACGGTGCTGTCGGTCAGCTTTGCGACGCGGGGCGCCATGGCCGCCAACAGGCCGGTGATCGAGGTGCTGCATTTCATCGGCGCGCGCGACCGCTTCATCGCCGGCCAGTTCCAGAAACATTTTCTGATGCTGGGCCTTAAAGGTGGGGCCATCGGCGGTCTGGCGGCCATCCTTGCCTTCGCATTGCTGGCGCCGATGGAGGCCCTGATTCTCGGCCGGGCCGGCGCCGAGCAATTTGCGGCTCTGTTCGGGTCGATTTACATGGGCGCCTGGGGGTATGTGGTCGTGCTGTTGCAGATTGTGCTGATTGCTGCGGTTGCGGCGGAGACCTCGCGGCGGACCGTCAACCAGACCATCGCCGCAATCTGACAGCAGGGAGACTGAACAGGCATGCGCCCACGGACGGCCCGAATTCAGGCTATGGTGCGGAAGGATTGACTCCGATGCCGCATGCCGACCAGCCGACCGCCGATCGCAGTACGCCCCGCAAGCCCGCGGGAATGTTCGTGCGCGCGTTGCGCTGGATATCGCGGATCGCGATCATATCCGTGGTGCTGGTGGCGGCGGGCTTCTTCTGGTTCCTGCATGTGATCGAGCCGAGCGAGGAGACGCTGGACGGCAAGGCGGACGGGATCGTCGTCCTGACCGGCGGCGCCTCGCGTGTCGATGACGCCATCGAATTGCTGGCGCAGGGCAAGGGACAGCGGCTCCTGATTTCCGGCGTGAACCGGCAGACGCCGGACCGCGAGATCGTGCGGCTGCGTCCGGAATACGAAAATATCGTCAATTGCTGCGTGGATATGGACCGCACCGCCGTCAACACCATCACCAATGCCACCGAGACACGCCGCTGGGTCGAGGATCGCGGCTTCCGCTCGCTCATCGTGGTGACGTCGAATTACCATATCCCGCGCGCCATGGCGGAGCTGTCGCATCAGCTTCCCGATGTGGCGCTGATCGCCTTTCCGGTGGTCAGCGACCAGATGCGCGCCGGCTGGACCAATGCCGCGAATCTGCGGCTTCTGCTGACCGAATATGTGAAATACATCGTGGCGGTGGCCCGCATTCATGTGCCGGCGCTGGATCGCTACCTCGCCTGATCGCCACCTGATCGCCATTTGGCCGATTGTCCGGACCCGTCCACGTGATCGTTCTGCGCTCCATCATTTTCAACATCGCCTTTTACGTGGTCCTGATCGGCTACATGCTGATCGCGCTGCCGAGCCTGCTGCTGCCGCGCAAGGTGCTGTGGTGGATGGTGCGCAACTGGGCCAACATCAATCTCGGCCTGTTGCGCATCGTCTGCGGATTGCGCTGCGAATTCCGCGGTCTTGAAAACATTCCGCCGGGCGCGGCGCTGATCGCCTCCAAGCATCAGTCGCTATGGGAGACCTTCGCGCTGATCACGGTGCTCGACGATCCGGCCTATATCCTCAAGCGCGAACTCATCTGGATTCCGCTGTTCGGCTGGCTGGCATGGACGGCCGGCATGATCCCGGTCGATCGCGGCCGGCGTTCGCAGGCGCTGATCGCGATGACCGAGCGCGCGCGCGAGGAAACCGAGCGCGGCCGCCAGATCATCATCTTTCCCGAAGGTACCCGCCGCGCCCCCGGCGCCGAGCCCAAATACAAGTTCGGTGTCGCCTATCTCTACAGCGAACTCGCCATCCCGTGCGTGCCGGTGGCGCTGAATTCCGGCCTGTATTGGCCGCGCCGGTCGTTCATGCGCTATCCCGGTACGGTGGTGGTCGACTTTCTGCCCCCGCTCGCACCGGGTCTGGAGCGGCAGGTGTTTTTCGACACGCTCCGCGACCGCATCGAGACCGCGACGGCGCGGCTTCTGGCGGACGCGCATCGCGGACCCTCGAAGATGCCGGGCGCGCCGCTGCCGCTCGAGCCGTGACGGCTCACGGCGTGTGGACGCTGCCCTTAAGCCGCTCCGCCAGCGCATGCAATTCCTCATCGCGGCATCCGAGATGCTCGAGTTCCGCAACCGTCGACAGAACATATTCGGGATTGGCGCCTGAGCGGCCATGCCCCTGCCGGATCAGGTGCAGCCGCTGATCCAGCGTCAGCTTGCCGGCATATTGCGGATGGCCGCGATCGACCACATAGGTCAGCGCCTCCACGCGCCGTTCCGGCTGGCCGAGGAGCGTCACATTGCGCAGCACCTCGCGATAGACCGACGTGGCCTGTTCGCGCTCGCGCAGATAATGAATCGTGGCTTCGCGGTCGGCCGGTGCCACGCGGAAGGCCAGGCCCCGGCAGGCGCCGCCGCGGTCCAGCCCGAGCACCAGACCGGGCCGCTCGGCAGTGCCCCGGTGCACGAAGGAATAGACGCACAGCGAGCGATGCAGCCCGGTCAGGCGGGCCGGCACGCGGTCCACGAACGAAAATCCGGGCCGCCACAGCAGCGAGCCGTAGCCAAAAACCCACAAATCGTCCGGTATTTGCTCGAAAGACAGTTTCATTGCCTGACCGTGATGCGCTAGCACGGGACGGGTAACATCGAAACGCCGCATTCGGCGACCTTTACAGCATCACCCACGCTGGACCCGACCATGGATCCCTATCGTCCGGCGCCTCCGCAGGCCGCCGCACCCCGCCGCCGCTCCTTCGGCATCATGATCCCGACGCTGATCCTGGTGATCATTGCCGCCGGCTGGTCGGCCTTCTGGTTCTATGCCGCCGACCGCGCGCAGCAGACCATTGCCGGCTGGTTCGCCCGCGAGCAGCAGGCCGGCCGCATCTATCGCTGCGAGACGCAGGGGCTCGGCGGATTCCCGTTCCGCATCGAATATCGCTGCGGCGGGGCCAGCGCCGAATTGCAGAATCTGAAACCCCCGGTGGCGTTGACGGCGACCCGGATGCTGGCGGCCGCGCAGGTCTATCAGCCCAATCTCATCCTGGCCGAGATCGACGGGCCGATGTCGATTGCCGATCCAGGCCAGTCTCCGAACTTGACGGCCAATTGGTCGCTGGCGCAGGTGAGCCTGCGCGGCAC
>JAEVZN010000617.1 GCA_023392205.1 Pseudomonadota bacterium | reverse complement strand
GCCGCAACCCGGTCAGCGCGCGCAAGTCATGCAGGGTTTGACGATTGCTGCAACTTGGCGCAATGCATAAACGCGAAAGGGAGAAGGCCGGATTGACGCTGGTACAACGCCTCGGAGAATGGATCGGAACGCGGTTTGGCCGCGACAGGCTTGAGCCTGCGCTGCAGGCCGGAGCGATTCCCTATTCGCTGGTGCGTGGCATTCCGGTCTTTCTCATCATCACCTCGCGTGGCACCGGCCGCTGGATCTTCCCTAAAGGCGCTCCGATGGACGGCCTCGAGCTGTGGGAGGTGGCCGCCAGGGAGGCTTTCGAGGAGGCCGGCATCGAGGGAGACGTCGAGACCGTGCCGATCGGTTGCTATCGCGGATTGAAGGGTAGCCTCCGTACCTCGCCGATCGAGGTGCAGATGTTTCCGCTGCGTGTCACCCGGCAACTCGACGACTGGCCGGAAAAAGACAAGCGGCACCGGCATTGGGTCATCCTGGCGGAAGCGCGGCGCCTGTTGTCCGATCCGCAACTGGTCGAGATGGCCGAGCGCGTGCATGCGCGCGCGCTGAAAACCGATCAGCCGACAAAGGCCGCCATCACGGCATAGAATATTCCGGCCAGCATGGCTGTCGCCGGGACGCTGACCACCCAGGCGGCGGCGATGCCGACAACGTGCTGGCGGCGCACGAGCTTGCGCTTTTCCCGTTTCTGATAATTCGCCAAAGCCTGTTCGGGCGTCTTGTTCAGTTTCGACGGCTCAAGCAGCAGCGAGCGTGGCCGCACGGCCGGATTGGGAACGCCCTTATTGGTCAGATATTCGCGCAGATAGCCGACCCCGAAAATGGCGCCGATGGCGGTATGGGTCGAGGAGATCGGCATCCCGAAGGCCGACGCGACCAGCACGGTGATAGCGGCTGCCAACGCGACACAGAAGGCGCGAATCGCGTCCATTTTGGTGATTTTCTCGCCGACCGTCCGGATCAGCTTCGGTCCGAACAATGCGAGGCCGACGGCGATACCGACAGCGCCAATCAGCAGAACCCAGAACGGCAACACCACCCGGTCGGGGGAAGTGACGCCGGTCGACGCCGTCGAAACGATGGCGGCCAGCGGCCCGACCGCATTGGCGACATCGTTGGCGCCGTGGGCGAAGGAGAGCAGGGCTGCCGAGCAGATCAGCGGCAGGGTGAAAAGCTGGCTGACATCGCGACGGCGGTTTTCCATGCGGTGCGCTTGCTGGCGTACCCATGGACGGGCTGCGAAATACCCGGCGACGAGTGCGGCCAGACCGAAAGCGATGGTCGCGTAGACAGGCGGCTTCCAAAGTCGGCTCAGGCCCTTGGTCATGAGATACATGGCGAACACACCGGCCATGAGTGCGACCATGACCGGCACCCAGCGGCGTGCCGCCGTGATCTTGTCGGTGCGAAAGAGAATGCTCCATTTGATGAAGCCGAGCAGCATCGCCGCGATCAGCCCGCCCATCACCGGCGAAATCACCCAGCTCGCGGCAATGGCGCCGATCACCGGCCACACCACCATCTTGATGCCGGCCGCGGCCACACCCGCGCCCATCACCCCGCCGATCACCGAATGCGTGGTCGAGACCGGCGCGCCCAGAAATGTCGCGAGATGAATCCAGGCGGCGGCGGCCAGCAGCGCCGCCGACATGACCAGTACAAAATTGATGGCCGGCAGATCGGCATCCGGCTGCAACAGGTCGCGGGAGACGGTGCGCACGACATCGCCCCCGGCAATCAGTGCGCCGGCCGCTTCGCAGAACGCCGCAATCACCAGTGCACCCGTCATGGTCAGCGCACGGCTGCCGACCGCGGGACCCATATTGTTGGCGACGTCGTTGGCGCCGATGCTGAGCGCCATATAGGCGGCAATCAGGGCCGCGATGACCACCAGATAGCTGAGCGGGCCATCGGCCACCGACAGACTGGCCAGCACGACGGTTCCCATCAGAAACAGGATCAGTAGACCCGGCGTGGTCAGCGACCGGGTGAGATCCTGGGTCGCGTCTTCGATCCTGCCGACCTTTTTCAGGTCCTTGTCGAGTGCGCTCTTGGCCAATGCGGTCCTGCAATCCTGATGGAAAATGTCGCCAAGCCGTTAGCACGGCTCCGCCAGAAAGACATATTGCGACGCACCGAAGCTGTTGAAATGTGCCACGCCTGTAGCGGCTGCGCGGGGCGCGCCCGCAGCCGGTTCGATCTCTGATGGACCCGTTTCGTTCGCGCTGGAAAGTATGGCGCGGGACGTGTAGCCAAGTTGCGGTCCGCTTGCATTGCGGCGAGGAGGCAGAGGTGTATTTCCGCGTGGAACTCGTATGGCAGGACGATCGTGGCGAGGACGCGCCGTCGATTTATCTGACCGCCGACGGGCGTGTTATTCTGCAAGGCGCCGCCCTGTCGCCGCAGGAGCGCGCGAAGCTCGATCTGCCCGAAGGCGCATAAGCGATCAGCGTCGACCGCAGCCTCATCAAGGCGATCAAGGAGATGCTTTGAAGATGCGCTTTGACGCCAGGGTGGGCAAATTGAGACGCAACAAGGCGTGCGCCGAAGACACGCCCTCAGGCATGGAGGACGACAGATGTTTCTGAAAAATTCCTGGTATGTCGCAGCCCGGTCCGACGAGATCGCCGACAAACCATTGGGACGCATTTTTCTGAATGAGCCGGTGGTGATGTATCGCGACGACGCGGGCCAGATTGTCGCGCTGGAGGACCGCTGCCCGCACCGCAGGGTGCCGCTGTCGATGGGCAAGGTGGTCGAAGGGTCGCTGCTGCAATGCCATTACCACGGCCTGCGCTTCGACCGCACCGGTGCATGCATCCGCATTCCCGGTCAGGAGGCGATCCCGCAAATGGCGAAGGTGAAGACCTATCCGATGGCCGAGCGCTATCGCTGGGTCTGGATCTGGATGGGCGATCCGGCGCTGGCCGATCCGGAGACGATCCCCGATTATCATTATCTCGACAGCCCGGACTGGGGCGCCAAGGGCACCTATATTCACGTCAAGGCGAACTGGCAGCTGATCGTCGACAATCTGCTCGACCTCACGCATCTCGCCTTCGTGCATGAATCGACCATCGGCAACGCGGCCGTCGCCGAGAATGCCGAAGTGCGGGTGAAGCGCACGCCGGGCGGGGTGCTGGTCACGCGCTGGATGATCGACAAGCCCGCGCCGCCCACCTACGTGAAGGCGGGCGGTTTCACCGGCAATGTCGACCGCTGGCAATTCATCGACTTCCTGCCGCCGGCTTTCCTGCGGCTGTCGGTCGGCGCGACGCCAACGGGCACCGGTGCGCCGGAGGGGAAATTCGTCGATGGCATCCACATGCGCAATCTCAACGCCATTACGCCGGAGACCGAGACCACGTCGCATTATTTCTGGGCGCAGGCGCACGATTTCGACGTGAAAAATGCAAAGCTCACCGACATGATCTTCGAGCAGGTGAAGACCGCCTTCCTCGAAGACAAGGAGGTGTTCGAGGCGCAGCAGCGGATGATCGATCTCGACCCGTCGGCGAGTCAGGTCGATATCCATGCCGATGCCGGCGGCATCCAGGCGCGGCGTATTCTGAGCCGCCTCTACGAGGAAGAGCAGGGGGCGCGGCAGGCGGCCGAGTGATCGCGACGGAGCAATCGCAAGGGTGTGATCAGCCAGCCGGCGGGCGCTGTACGCGCAGGCGAGTCCCGATGGCGACCGTGATCACCACGGCCGCCGCGAAGCCGAGCGTCTTCAGGTCGATGCGCTCGCCGGCAAAAACAGCGGCGATCAGCACGACGATAAACGGCTGCAGCAGCGAAATCTGTCCGACGCGGGAAATGCCGCCCATCGCCATGGCCGCGTTCCACATGAAGAAGCCTATGAACTGCGCCATCAGCCCTGCATAGAGAATGGCGAGCCAGGCGCGGCCGGAAATAGCTTCCGGGTGGGCTGGCCAGGTGAAGGCAAGCGCCGCAAGCGAGACCGGCAGCGACAGCACCACGATCCAGGAGATCACCGCCCAGCCCGGCATCAGTCCGGCGAGGCGGCCGGAATAGGTGTAGCCGATCCCGGCACACACGACGGCGAGCAGCAGCAGGATGTCGCCGGCCGACAGCGACGGTCCGCCGCCGCCGCGATACACCGCAAACGTCATCACCAGCGCCGAGCCGATACAGGCCGCGATCCAGAAGCCCAAGCTCGGACGCTCATGCTCGATCAGCGCAGCGGCCGCGGCGGTGGCCAGCGGCAACAGCCCGAGAATAACGCCGCCATGCGCGGAGGGCACGGTCACCATGGCAATCGCCGACAGCAACGGGAAGCCGAGCACGATGGTGAGTGCGCACATGGCCAGCGGCCAATACGCCTCGCGCGGGGGACGTTTGCGCCGCGTCATCAGCAGCAGCACGATCCCGCCGAGACCGGCCAGAGCCGCGCGCATTGCGGTCAGAAAATACGGATCGACCTCGGCCACCGCGATACGGGTGGCGGGCAGGCTTCCGGCGAACACGGTGACGCCGAGTATGCCGAGCAGCAATCCGAGATTTTGACGTTGCGTGAGCATCGAGAGGGACAAGCAATGGAATGTGGTGAGGGCCCGGCGGGTTTTCCGCCAGGCCCTCGTCGACAGCATCAGTCGGCCTGTAAGCCGGGTTCTGTATGGCCCGCCTTGCGGCGAACGTGACGGCCATTCATCTGGGACGCCGGTTGCCCGGCGCCTCTAGCAACCTACCCGAACGGCTGGCCCGGACGAGCCTGGTCTCCTTGCGGAGACCGCGCCGCTCCTATTCGGTTTTGCTCCCGGTGGGGTTTACCGTGCCGTTTCCGTTGCCGGAAACGCGGTGCGCTCTTGCCGCACCGTTTCACCCTTGCCGCGGGCCAATACGCAACGCGGCCCATGGCGGTCTGCTTTTCTGTGGCACTGTCCCTGAGTGTCGCCACGGCTTGCACTGCGGCGATCCCGCCGGACGTTATCCGGCACCGTTTGTCCGTGGAGCCCGGACTTTCCTCCCCGCCACCCTTTCGGACACCCTTGCGGGTCTGGCGGAGCGGCCGTCCAGCCGACTGACGGAAAAGGGATGGGGGCGCGAAGGCCTTACGTCAAGCCCGCATCGCCTGCGCATCGTGGGATTCGAAATCCGCATGCGGGTTTCGCATGCGGTCCCGCGCTTGCAGAAGGCTGTGCAAGGTTTTCAATGTGGAGGAATCCATTCTTCCGTCGCACAATTGCGGACGGAAGTGACGCTGGAATGCCGTCACCACGCCGCGCGTCCTTGCGTCGAAATAGCCCTCCGTATCGACGCCATAGCCATAATCGCGCAGCGCGGTCTGAAAGTCTGTTACCGCATCGCCGCTGTCGCCGAATTCAAGCGTGGGACCGGGCAGGATCGGAGCAGGTTTCACCCAATGCCCGATCCCGGCGCGGTGCAATACATGCCAGGGAAACTTCTCACCCGGATCGCACTTGCGTGCAGGGGCGACATCGGAATGCGCGAGGACACGTTCCGCACGGATGTTGCGGCGTCGCAGGATCGACCGGCACAACGCAGCCAATGCCGCGATCTGCCGGGCCGGGAAATCCGGATAGCCGTTGTCATGCCCCGGATTGACAATCTCGATGCCGATGGAACACGAGTTGATGTCGGTGTCGTCATCCCAGACCGATTCACCGGCATGCCATGCCCGCCGCATTTCAGGGACAAGCTGAACGACGCGGCCCTCTTCGGTGACAAGATAATGGCACGACACCTCGGACTCGTCCGATGCCAGCCACTCGATCGCACCGTCCGCGTCCGGCATTCCGGTGTAATGCAGCAGGAGCATGTCAGGAAGCCGGCCATGCGCGCGCTCGCCGTGATTGGGTGACTCAATCACCTCATTGACGAGAACAGTGTCGGGTACAAACGCCATGGCTACGCAGCTGCACAAAAACCAGTCTTTATTAGACACGAAAAAAGTGGCCGGTCGAGCGAATGACCGGCCACTCACGAGTTTCGCACTGTTATCTTGTTAGCGGCGGGGCGCGCCCGGCGCCGGCTGGGACGCCGCCCGTGCCTTTGATTCCTTTTCGCGCAGGGTTTCGAAGGCCGACGCTTCCTTCAGCTGATCCTTGGTCATGTTCAGCTTCAGCTTGATGTCGTCGGCGCGTGGAGCGCTACCGGCGGTTCCGGTGGTCGCGCGATCCGCGCTGGCCGGGACGACTTCAAAGGAACTCGGGGCGAGCGCGACATTCTTCGCGCCGATGCCGAGGAAGCCGCCGACGCCGATCACGTAACCGATGACGTTACCGTCCTTGTCGAACAGAAGGTCGGAGATATCGCCGATCTTCTCGTTATCGGGTCCCACAACATCGACGCCGATGAAGTTCGACGAAAGCCATTGGTCATTCGACTGCGCGCTGATGAACTTCGCTTCGCCAGCCGACGCAGGCGCGGTGCTCATCGGCGTGGTCTGGGCCGCCGGTGCGGGGCTGTCCGCGGGAGCGGGCGGCGTGGATTGCGCAACTGCAGCACCCAGCATCATCCCAGTGAGTGCGGTGGTCGCCATGAGATTTTTGATCATCGTGTCGCCTCCAAATTCCGAAGTGAATTTCAAAACACGTGTGCGCTTGTGGCGCATGACAAATCAACGCACACCCCCGGCCGCGTGTTCCGAAACCCCCGTTGAAGGCCTGTTGATGGAACCGCAGAGCGCGGGTCTTGCGAGGGCAGCTTCAAGCTTCCTTAAGGTTACTGGGGCTGAATGTTTCCGAACGCAGCCCGCACCGGGCGGCGCCGGTTCCATTGACGCCCAGTAATTCCCATGGTAGCCCATACTGTCCCATCCTGGCGCGGCGGGTCGCATGGATCGCTCGTTGGACCGGTTTTTTTCCCACTTCATTCTGCGCCTCGACGCGAAGGGGCGGGTCTCGGTACCGGCGGCGTTCCGGGCGGTGTTGAGCCGCGACGGACAGGACGGACTTTTCTGTTATCCCGCGCTCGATACTCCGGCGGTGGAAGCGGGTGGCTCGCTGCTCCTGCAGGAGATCGAGGAGCTGATCGGACGTTTTCCACCTTTTTCGGAGGAGCGCGAGCAATTCGCGACAGCGCTCTACGGCACCAGCGATACGCTGAAGATCGATGCCGAGGGGCGGGTGACTTTGCCGGACCCGATGAAGGATCACGCGGGCATCATGGATTCCGTCGCCTTTGTCGGCCTCGGACACAAGTTTCAGATCTGGGCGCCGGACCGCTTCAGTGCACGCCTTTCCGAGGCCACCGGAAAGATGCGCGCAATGCGCAAGCGGTTGGGTGCCGAGCGTGCGGCGGTGAACCCGCAAGGGGCACGGGAATGATGTCGGACCGCGACGGCGTAAGCGCCGTCGATGGCGGACTGGTTCGTCACATTCCCGTGCTCGCGCCCGAGATCCTTCATTATCTGAGGCCGCGCGACGGCGAGGTCTATATCGACGGCACGTTCGGCGCCGGAGGATACAGCCAGGCGATCCTTGCCGCGGCCGATTGCCGTGTGATTGCCATCGACCGCGATCCGAGTGCGATTGCGGCCGGCCAGACGCTTGCCGCGCAGACCGGCGGACGACTTGTTCTCGCCGAAGACCGCTTCGGCAATCTCGACATCGCCGCACAGGAGCTCGGGCATCGACATGTCGACGGCGTGGTGCTGGATATCGGGGTGTCTTCGATGCAGCTCGACGAAGCCGAGCGGGGCTTTTCGTTTCGCTTCGACGCGCCGCTGGACATGCGCATGAGCAAGAGCGGGCCGAGTGCAGCGGATGTGATCGCCGTCGCATCGGACCGCGACCTGGCCGCGATCCTTGCCATTCTCGGGGAGGAGCGTTTCGCACGTCCGATCGCCCGCGCCATCGTCCGCAAGCGCAGCGAAGAGCCGGTCCTGACCACCCGCCAATTGACGTCCATCGTCGAACGTATCGTACATGCGCGGCCGGGGGCCATCCATCCGGCGACGCGCACATTTCAGGCCTTGCGCATTTTCGTGAACGAGGAACTGGAAGAACTGGCCAATGCGCTGTTCGCGGCCGAGCGAATTCTTACGCCGGGCGGGCGTCTGGTGGTCGTGTCCTTTCACTCTCTCGAAGACCGGGTCGTCAAAACCTTTTTGGCGACACGCAGCCGTGTTGCCGCGGGCTCGCGCCATGCGCCGGAATTGCGCGGACCCGCGCCGACCTTCCAGTTGCTGACCCGCAAGCCGGTCACGGCCGGCGAGGACGAAACCAGCCGCAATCCGCGCGCACGCTCGGCCAAGCTGCGGGCGGCGCAACGTACCGACGCCGCGCCGGGCGTAATCGATATGGCGCCCCTGCTGCCGCGATTGCCATCGCTGCAAGATGTCATGAGGGCGCGATGACTATCCGCCTTCTGCATCTGTCGGTTATCGTCGCACTGATCATGGCCGCGGCCTATGTCTATGACATCAAGTTCGAAGCCACCATGCAGGCCGAACAGCTTGCAAAGCTGCGCGGCGAAATCCGCCGCGAGCGCGATGCGGTCGCGGCCCTGCGTGCGGAATGGTCGAAACTCGAATCGCCGGCCCGGATCGAGGAACTGGCGCAGCGGCATTTGCCGCTGAAACCGGTCGAAGCACATCAATTCGACTCGCTGGCCGGTTTGCCGGAACGTCCGAGACCGCCATTATTCGCCAACGAAAGCGATCCCATCGGCGCGCTGATCGCCATCCCCGACGAAGTGGATATCCCGACCGGCGCGGTCGGCACGACGGGCATGGGGAGGGGGCGCCAATGAACGTGCGCCCCCGCCGCACGTCGAAATTCGGCAGCTTCGTGAACCGTTTGCTGTTCGGCCAGGAGGCTGGACGCGAAGCCAAGAGCCGCGCGCGTGTCGGTCTTGCGATCCTGGCCTTTGCCTGCATCTACGCGCTGATCGGTGGACGCTTGGTGCAACTGGCCATCTCCTCGGACGGGCAGAACGAGCGGCGGTCGGGCGGCGGCGATATCATCGCCACGGCGCGTCCGGATATTCTCGACCGCAACGGACTGGTGCTCGCCACCGATGTCCGCATGCCCTCACTGTTCGGAGAGCCGCGCCGCATCATTGATGTGGACGAGGCGGTCGAGCTGCTGACGGCCACCGTGCCTGAGATGAATGCGAACGAATTGCGCGAGCGGCTGTCGTCCGGACGCGGCTTTGCGTGGCTCAGGCGCGAGATCACCAAGGATCAGCAGCGGCAGATCCATCGCCTCGGCATTCCTGGCATCGGCTTTCTGTCCGAGAACAAGCGCGTCTATCCGAACACGGCGACCGTGTCGCATCTGATCGGACATGTGAATATCGACAATCAGGGCATTGCCGGGATCGAGAAATGGCTGGATGGCCGCGGCCTCGCCGACCTGCATTCGCTGGGCTTTGCCCGCGACCGCCAGCAAAAGCCGGTCGAATTGTCGGTGGACCTGCGCGTGCAGCATGCGCTGCGCTCCGAGCTTCTGGCGGCGCGGGAGAAATTCAAGGCCAAGGCCGCGGCAGGCCTCGTGACCGACGTGAATACCGGCGAGATCGTCGCGATGGTGTCGGTGCCGGATTACGATCCCAACGATCCGCGTGAGGCGCTCGATCCCGAGCGGATCAACCGGCTGACCACCGGCGTCTATGAAATGGGATCGACCTTCAAGGCGCTGACCATCGCGATGGCGCTGGATTCCGGCAGGGTCACGCTGGGGTCATCGTTCGATGCGCGGCATTCGCTGCGCTATGGCCGCTTCAGCATCAGCGATTATCGCGGCCAGAAGCGCATCATGACGGTGCCGGAAATCTTTACCTATTCCTCGAATATCGGCACCGCGCGCATGGCTTTGGCGCTGGGCGTCGATCATCACCGTGCGTTTCTGAAGAAGCTCGGTCAGCTCGACCGTTTGCGCAC
Source organism: Pseudomonadota bacterium (assembly GCA_023392205.1). Taxonomy (GTDB): domain Bacteria; phylum Pseudomonadota; class Alphaproteobacteria; order Rhizobiales; family Xanthobacteraceae; genus Pseudorhodoplanes. Next base: position 4,995 of record JAEVZN010000617.1, on the reverse strand, counting down.
CGAGATCCCGGAAAGCGCCGAACCGATCCTGCCGCGCCGCTGGGCAGAACTGAATACGGTCACCATCGCCTTCGGACATGGTCTGTCGGTCGCGCCACTGCAGGCGGTGATGGGGATTTCCGCACTGGTCAATGGCGGCAAGCTGATCCCGCCCACATTCCTGAAACGCTCGCCCGAAGAGGCGGCCCAGCTCGCAAGGCAGGTGATCAAGCCGGAGACCAGCGACCGGATGCGGTATCTGATGCGGCTCAACGCCGAGAAGGGCTCGGCCCGCCGCGCGGATGTGAACGGCTATTATGTCGGCGGTAAAACGGGAACCTCGGAAAAGGTCGTGAATGGCCGCTACGTCAAGAAGAAGCTGCTGACCAGCTTCACCGCCATTCTGCCGGCGGACAAGCCGCGCTATCAGATCCTGATCATGCTGGACGAACCGCAGCCCATTCCGGAAACCAAGGGCTTTGCAACCTCGGGCTGGAACGCGGTGCCGACCGCCGGCAATGTGATCGCCAGGATTGCGCCGCTGCTTGGCGTTGCGCCGCGTTTCGACCTGCCCAATGCCGACCGGCAGATCCTGGCTGCGACCGCTTCGGCACGCTGAGACTTTCTTCTCGGCGCCCCCTTGCCGGACCGGAAGGGGCATGAAACATGCCCGGCATGAAGCTTTCCGAGATTCTGAACGGCATAAGTGAGCCCGTCGCCGGCGGGGCCGACATCGATGTCACGGGTGTGACAGCGGACAGCCGCAATGTCGCGCCAGGGGACATCTTCGTAGCGATATCCGGGGGAACCGCACGCGGTTCGGATTTCGCAGCCGAGGCCGTGCGCGCCGGTGCGCGCGCGGTCCTTGCGGAGGAGGCGCTGGACGCAATCGATGGCGCACCGGTGATCGTCGTTCCCGATGCCCGGCGCGCGCTGGCATTGACCGCCGCCAAAATTTTCCCGCGCCAGCCGGACGTGATCGCCGCGGTCACCGGCACCAGCGGCAAGACATCGGTGGCCGCTTTCACGCGGCAGATCTGGGAAGCCAGCGGCAAGGCGGCGGCGAGTGTCGGGACCATAGGTGTCGTGTCTCCGAAAGGGGAAACCTATGGATCGCTGACCACGCCCGATCCGGTCGAATTGCACAGGCTGCTCGACAGGCTTGCCGGCGAAGGCGTCACCCATCTGGCGCTTGAAGCCTCCTCGCACGGGCTCGACCAGCACCGGCTGGATGGCGTGCGGATTGCGGCCGCGGGCTTCACCAATCTCAGCCGCGACCATCTCGATTATCATACTGATCTCGCCGCCTATCTGCGCGCCAAACTGCGGCTGTTCGACGAGATCGTCGTGTCCGATGGCAGTGCGGTCGTGTCCGCGGACCATCCCGAATCCGCGCGGGTGATATCGGCCGCCAAGGCGCGCGGCCTGCGCATCTTTACGGTGGGGCGCGACGGCGACGACCTGCGGGTGGTGCGCAGCGAGATCGACGGTTACGCGCAGGCGGTGACCTTGCAGGTCGAGGGAGGCCGCCGCCGGCTGCATCTGCCGCTGGTCGGTGAGTTTCAGATCGAGAACGCGCTGGTCGCGGCTGGCCTTGCCATCGTCACCGGCACACCGGCCGACGAGGTGCTGATGGCGCTTGAGGATCTCGAAGGCGCCAGGGGCCGTCTGGAATTCGCCGGCCGGGCCGGCAAGGCCCCGGTCTTTATCGATTACGCCCACAAGCCGGACGCGCTGGCCAAGACGCTGGATGCGTTGCGTCCGTATGTCCAGAAGCGCCTGGTCGTGGTGTTCGGATGCGGCGGAAACCGCGATCCGGGCAAGCGTCCGATCATGGGCGAGATCGCCGCGCAGAAGGCCGATCTTGTGGTCGTCACCGACGACAACCCGCGCAAGGAGGATCCGGCGGCGATCCGCGCCGCCATTCTTGCGGCATCGCCCGGTGCGCGCGAGATTGCTGATCGGGCCGAGGCCATCCGCCAGAGCGTCAGCGGGCTTGAGGATGGCGACGTGCTGGTGATAGCCGGCAAGGGCCACGAAACCGGCCAGCTTGTCGGCGACCGCGTATTGCCCTTCAGCGATCATGAGGCGGTGGCGGTGGCGCTGAAGGCTGCGACCGCAAGGGGAGTTCAGCGATGAGCGCCGTGCCTTTGTGGACAATCGATGCCATGGCGGCCGCCATGAAGGCGCGCAAGGCTGCCACACTTCCGCAATCGGTGAACGGTATCTCGATCGACAGCCGCACGCTCGCGAAGGGCGACGCCTTCTTTGCAATCGCGGGCGATAACCGCGACGGACATGATTTTGTCGAGGCGGCATACAAAGCCGGTGCCGGGCTTGCGGTGATTTCCGAGGCAAAGCGCCACGAGATCGCGACGGATATCCCGGTCCTGATCGTCGACGATGTGCTGGAGGCCCTGCGCGCACTCGGCGTCGCAGGCCGCGCGCGTCTTCAAGGCAAGGTGATTGCCGTCACCGGCTCGGTCGGCAAGACCTCAACGAAGGAAGCCTTGCGGCTGGTCTTGTCGCGCGAGGGCCGGACGCATGCCTCCGCCGCATCCTACAACAATCACTGGGGCGTACCGCTCTCGCTCGCGCGCTGCCCGCAGGACGCGCGCTTTGCCATCTTCGAACTGGGCATGAACCACGCGGGCGAAATCCGGCCGCTGTCGCAGATGGTGCAGCCCGACATTGCGATCATCACGACGGTGGCCGCGGTGCATCTCGAACATTTCGAATCCGAAGCTGCCATCGCCGATGCCAAGGCCGAGATCTTCGACGGACTGAAGCCGGGTGGCGTCGCCATCCTCAATCGGGACAATGCACATTTTGCACGGCTGACGGAACGCGCGCGTGAACGCGAAGTGACGCGCATCGTGTCCTTCGGAGAAGACGCGGGCGCGGACGCGCAATTGCTTAAATGCGTGCTGCATCCAGAGATGTCGTCGGTGCAGGCGCGCATCCTCGGCGAGGACGTCACCTACAAACTCGGCGCGCCGGGCCGCCATCTGGTGCTGAATTCACTCGCCGTGCTGGCAGCCGCAAAGCTCGCCGGCGCTGATCTGGCACTTTGCGCCATGGCATTGGCCGACCTTCAACCCGCGCAGGGGCGCGGCACCCGGATCACGCTCGACATGCCCGGCGGCAGCGCGCTGCTGATCGACGAAAGCTACAATGCCAATCCGCTTTCGATGGCGGCCGCCATCGCGCTGCTGGGCCAGGCCGAGCCGGGTCCGCGCGGCCGCCGGATTGCGGTGCTGGGCGACATGCTCGAACTCGGCCCGCAATCGGCCGATCTGCACCGCGCTCTGGCCAAGGCTGTGATCGCCCATGCCATTGATCTTGTGTATTGTTCCGGGCCTGAAATGCGAAATCTCTGGGAGGCGCTTCCCTCCAACCGCCGGGGCCATTATGCCTTGAGTTCCAGCGACCTTGAACCGCATGTCCTCGACGCCGTGACCGGCGGGGATGCCGTGATGGTGAAGGGCTCGTTCGGTTCTAAAATGGCTCCGATCGTGGCGGCGCTGCGACGCAAATTCGCGTCGCCTGCCGCAGTTCACGCAGCGCAGGGTTGAATGCAGCAATGCTGTTCTGGCTCGCAGATTTCGCAGACACGTTTCCCGCACTGAATGTCTTCCGCTACATCACGTTCCGCACCGGCGGTGCGCTGATGTCGGCTGCCGTGTTCATGTTCATCGCGGGCTCGCCGATCATCGACTGGCTTCGGTCGGCGCAGGGCAAGGGTCAGCCGATCCGCGCCGACGGTCCGCAATCGCATCTGAAGAGCAAGATCGGAACGCCCACCATGGGCGGTCTGATGATCATTTTCGCGGTGACGGCCTCCACGCTGCTATGGGCCAATCTCTATAATCCGTATGTGTGGGTGGTGCTTGGCGTCACGCTGGCTTTCGGCACGATCGGATTTTACGACGATTATCTGAAAGTCACCAAACAGCAGGCCTATACGAATTTCTCCGGCAAGCTGCGCCTGACCGCCGAAGCCATCGTGGCGATCCTTGCCTGTCTTGCGATCTCGCAACTCGGCCGGCCGGCTTTTGCGACCTCGCTCGCCATCCCGTTCTTCAAGGACTTGTTGATCGATCTCGGCTGGTTCTTTCTTGTCTTCGGCGCCTTCATCATTGTCGGTGCGGGCAACGCCGTGAACCTGACCGACGGTCTGGACGGGCTTGCCATCGTCCCGGTGATGATCGCCGCACTGAGCTTCGGGCTGATCTCATATCTCGCGGGCAACGCGCTGTTCGCCGATTATCTGCAGATTCACTACGTTGCCGGGACCGGAGAGCTTGCCGTCTTGTGCGGGGCGGTGATCGGAGCCGGATTGGGTTTTCTCTGGTTCAACGCGCCACCTGCCTCCATCTTCATGGGCGATACCGGATCGCTGGCGCTTGGCGGCATGATCGGCTCCGTCGCCGTCGCCACGAAGCACGAGATCGCGCTCGCGATTATCGGCGGCCTGTTCGTGCTCGAAGCGGTGTCGGTGATCGTGCAGGTGATTTCCTTCCGCCTCACCGGCAAGCGTGTCTTCCGCATGGCGCCGATCCATCACCATTACGAGCAGAAGGGCTGGACCGAGCCGCAGATCGTGATCCGCTTCTGGATCATTTCCATCGTGCTGGCGCTGATCGGCCTGTCGTCGTTGAAGCTGAGATGAGGATGGCCGGGAGCCGATGATTCCGGTCACCACATTCTCCGGCAAGCGGGTCGCCGTGTTCGGCCTCGGCGGCTCGGGCCTGTCGACATGCAAGGCGCTGATCGATGGCGGCGCCGATGTGATCGCCTTCGACGACAGCGAGAAGAAGATCGTCGAAGCCGCTGCCGCCGGCGTCCCGACCGGCGATCTGCGCGGGGTCGACTGGTCGCAGGTGTCGGCTCTCGTTCTGACGCCCGGCGTGCCGCTGACGCATCCGCAACCGCATTGGTCGGCGAAACTGGCGCAGGATGCGGGCGTCGAGATCATCGGCGATATCGAATTGTTCTGCCGCGAGCGCCGCCGGC
>JAEVZN010000608.1 GCA_023392205.1 Pseudomonadota bacterium | reverse complement strand
CGGATCGCGTCCGGTTGCGAGCTTGAGCGCCAGCATCTCATCGGGCCGGAAATAGAACAGTTCGTCCATCGGCGTCTCCATGGCATGCACCCAGACCTGCAGGTCCACACCCATGTCGCCGAGATATCGCTGGCATTCGGCGGAGATGCGCTGTGCGTTGTTCATGGCGTCCGCGGCGTTGACCGGAGCATTGCTTTGCGCGGCGAAAATCTGATGCACGCCGATGGCGGCCTTGGGCGCGGCGAGGCGCTCGACACCACCGGCAAACACCAGCGGACAGGACGAGGCGCAATAGGCGCCGTCTTCGACCGCCGTGTGAAAGCCCTTCTCGCGGATCAGCCGCCCGATCCGCAAAGCATCCTGCACCGAACCGCCCGGCGAATGCAGGACCACCGTGCGGACATAAGAGCCGCGCTTTTCGACCTCGGCCGCGAAGCGCGCCGCCGCGCCCGGATCGATGGTGCCGGTCGCGATCAGCCGGCCATCGCCTGCGAGTTCGAAAGTCATCGGCGCCGCCAGCGCCTTGTCGGCTTTCCGCAACCCTCCGCGCCGCCGGTCGCCATCGCGGCGCGATGGCAGCGGTTGCGCGGACGGCGCCTCGGTCGACGGCTCCAGAGGGCTGCCGGGAAGGCGCTGTGACTGCCGTTCCGGCGCATTGAGCATCTGCGTGTAATCGAGCGCGACCACGGCAATGGTGCCGGCGATGAGACCGGACAGCAGAAGCCGCAAGACGCCGTCCTCGGGATTGTTGACGGCCCAGGCCCGCACTCTGCCGCGTAATCCCACCGCCGGATCAGCCACGCGCCTCGTCCTTCTTGCCCGCGCGCGCGGTGGCCAAGGTGGTGATGTTTTCGTCCTTCGGTGGCGTAGCCTCGGCGTCCGTCTTCGCATCGTCCGGCACGGTGGCGGGGACCGCCGGCTGGCGCGTCAAGGCGGCCTCCGCCTCCAGCTCGCGGGCCAGCCGCAATGCCGTCAACAGATCGGCGGCGGACATCGTCGCAGCGCCCGCGACCGGTTGCCCTTCGCGGCGGATCGAGCCATGCACCACGCAGAAGATCAGCACCAGCACCGCTGGCATCAGGTCGATGGAGATTGCCCCGGCCCAGCTCGGCAGGAAATCGCCGGCATAGCGGATAACGGCTTCGGCCGTGGACAGCGGCTGAAAGCGCGCCGGCTCGACATGCGGGGCCTGCAGAATCTTCTCCGCCGCCAAGGACAAGGCGGCGGCCTGCGCGGCCACCGCGCTCTCGACCCGGCCGACCACGCTGGTCTGCCGCTCGGCCAGATCGCCGCGTCCGCCCGCCGCCGGCGCGATGAAGCCCGAAGCCAGTCCGTCCGCCGCCCGCTTTACCGCCGGCGCAACGGAGGTCTGCTGCAGCGAGGCGATCGCGCCCATCAGCGACATCGCCTCGGCGCCGAAGGCGTCGCTGCGCTCGTTTATCGGCCCGCGCGAGGAAACCAGTTCGCGCATCTTCGACAGATGCTTGCCGCCCTGCTCGTAGAAATTCTTCGCGCGATCCGCCGATGCCGTCACCTCCTGCGCCAGCGTGCCGAGCTGCGTCGACATCTGCGTCAGAAGCTGCACCACCGTGCCCGACCCGGCCGTACCGGTCAGCGACCCCGCCCGCTCGGCTTCGGCGAGCCGCGCAAACCGCGTGGCGGCAAGCTGGATATCCGGCACCAGGCTCTGTGCGGCCAAGGCGTTTGAATGCGCGCGATCGAGGTCGCGGGTATAGGATTGCACCGACACCGCGAGATGCTGCTGGATCGCCGCCGCGCCCGCCAGCGCCGAGGCATTGAGCCAGGCCGACATGGCGATGATCATCAGCGCGCCAAGCCCCATGCAGCCGAACAATAATCCGCGGCTGCGCGGCTCGGTTACATGCGGCAGAAAGCGGAGCAGGAAGGTCCAGAAGGCATAGATGCCGACCGACACCGCCACCGAATAGATGATGGCTGCGAAGAATACGATCGTGGCGTTGCCGTTCAGAAGATCGCGCACGCCGAGATAGGTGTAGACGCCGCTCGCCAGCGCCAGCACGGCGAGCGTGACCTTGGTGGTGATCTCAAGGCGTTGCACACCGTCGCGCAACGAAGATGTCCGCTGGGCGGAGGTAAACATCTGTGAAGCGGATGACATGGGGCTCCGGCGGCCTTCTGCCGCTCACATGCTTGCCCCTTGATGCGCTTGTCTTGCAACAAAACGCCGACAATGTGTCGAACCTGCGCGCCGTGCTATGTCATATTTTACAGCGCGTTGCGCAGCATGACGCAGTGCGTTTGAAAAGCATTGCACACAACAAGAAGGGCCGTCCTCGCGGACAGCCCTTCCATTGTCAAACCGCAGCCCGGTTCTCGGACTGTGACTGGCCGCCTGTCGTCAGGCGGCACAGCCCTCGAACGAGCCGAGGGACCAGTTCACGAGAGCCTGCGCTTGCGGCGATAGACAATGAGACACTGGATCACCTCCTTTCGGTTGTTAATGGTGCATAGAAGCTAGGCATACAGGGGCGATTCGGAAAGGTCAAAAGTCCGGCAGGTACTGCCAATGTCCTCATCAATCCTGTCAATGCCGGTGCGACTTCTCGAACGCCGCTTTCTGCTCCGGTGAGGCTTCTTTCTGGTATTTCGCGCGCCATTCGTCATAGGGCATGCCGTAGAC
>JAEVZN010000557.1 GCA_023392205.1 Pseudomonadota bacterium | reverse complement strand
GGCCGATCTCCTCGCGGATCACCGCACGGCCGCCGGGCGGCGGACGCGGTGCGCCGCGCTGCGGCGCAGGCCGTGCCGCTTCCTGAAGCGCGCGCGTGCGCGGCGCGGCCGGAATGGCGACACAGCGCTCGCCCTGCACACGCTCTCCGGCGCCGCAAATTAGCGGACAGATGCGGCCACGCTGCTCTTTCACCGCGTCGAGCGCATCGAGGCTCGCCACCCTGACCTCGAGGGCCACTTTGGCGTTACGGTTAAACAACGTCAGCGCCTGTTGCGAGCGTCCGGCCCAGATGCCATCGATCGCGCCCGGATCGCAGCCGACGCGCTTCAGTTCGGTCTGCAGGTCGCGCGCAAGCGCGCGCGGATCGATCTCTATCTCTTCACGGGGCAACGGATCGGTGCTGCGCGATTGCGCGGCAGGCGGCGAGAGTACGGCGATCTTCGCCTCCGGTTGCTGCGCATTATTGTCGTTTTCCGCGGTGTTGTTTTCCGCGTTATTGTTTGCCGCAATGGATGGCGCAGGCGGCACGAGCTTGGCCCGCTGCGCGCGGGCGAGATCGGCATAGAAACCGGATCGATGCACCGACAGAAACGAGTCCCATGCCTGCAAGGTGCCCACGCGTTCGGCAAATTCGTAATCGCGCAAGGCATCCGCGGCGGCGGACGGCGCAGGACTTTGCGGCGCGGCCACGGCCTGCGGCGCGGATGAGGATGCCTCGCTCTGCACGACGGCGGGGGCCGTCTCCGGCACCAGCGCCACCGTCGCGCCGCCGAGCGAGCCATAGACAAATGGCTCCTGCTTGTAGCCGGTCGCCTTGACCACCTCGTCGCGCCCGAAGCCCAGCCCAATGCGGATATCGCGGCCGGGCACGGCGAGGTTCTTCACCAGCGCCGAGGTGAAGGGCGAATTGGCCCCGCTGCCATCGTCGGCGGTGGAGCCTGCCTTGGCCGCAAACGCCACCAGCGTATCGGAACTGGCTGGCTCGACCTTGGCCAGGCCCGACGACACCGCGCGGGTGGAGACGCTGCGGCGCATCCCGCTCACAAACGGATTGTCGCGGCAGGCATCGAGAATGATCAGCCGCAGACGCCGCGCCGGCTCCAGCGCGCGCACGATGCGATCGAGCGACAGGGCCTCGTCCTCGACATCGAAATCGGTGGCGAGTTTAGCATCTACCGGGATCAGATAATTGATGCCGTTCACCTCGATGCCGTGGCCGGCATAATAAAGCACGGCGATATCGGCATCGCGCGCCACCGCATTGAACTCGCGCACCGCGCGTTTGAAATCCAGATTGCCGAGATCGCGCTTGGCCTCGATCACCTCGAAGCCCGCCGCGACGAACAGATCGGTCATGGCGCGCGCGTCGTTGGCGGGATTGGCGAGCGGCGCGGCATTCTGATAGGCGCCGTTGCCGATCACCAGCGCAACGCGTCGCTCCGCCAGCGCCACATCGGCGAACGCGCTCGCAAAGATACCAAGAACGAACAGCGCCAGATATCGCATCGCGCATGCACCGCATCTGTCTGGAAACGACTCCTCATTCTAGCTTCGGAGCCGGACATTTCCTAGACGATGCGGCCCCATACACGCGACCGTGAGGGCCGCCTTTCCCGGTTCGGGACAATTTCGTTCACTTGCTCGGATCGTCATTCGGGTTGGGATAGACAATGCCGAACGGACCTTCGCCGGCGATCTGGATCACCGTATCGACGGTCGAGAACGCGTAATGCGTCTGGTTGGCCGGCAAATCGACAAATCCGCCCGCCCCCAGACGGGCGGCGGCATTGTCATCGATCCTGTCGCCGGTGCCGAACCGCAATTCCCCGGAAATCACCGTGACCCGCTCGCTGTGCGGATGCCGGTGCGGCGGGATCCGGTAGCCGGCCGGCATTTTCAGCCGCACGGTGAAGGTGCCGGGCTTGCCGGGATCGCCGGACATTCCGGCCATCTGCCCGCCCTTGGGCAATACCGGCGGCACTCCGCCCCATTTGATCGCATCGGCAGATACGCCCTGCGGTTGCTGTGCGGCCGCAGGAATTGCGGACAGGGCAAGCCCCAGGATTGCAGCGAGGCACAGCCCTGAATGGAGGATGGTCGGTCGTATCGCGGACATGCGTGCGAAACTTTTCATGGTGGCAAGCCCTCTCGTGGTGACAAGCCTTCTCACATGAAAAGACTTCTCATGGTGAAATGTGCAAATCGGCAAAGCGCAGCCTGGCGGTAAAACTACGTGCCAAACGCCGATACGCCCATGTACACTCGGCGCGGAATGCTGGCGGTCTGTACCGGTCGGCCGGGCGGGCCAATTCCTCAACGGCACGGGCGGAGACACGATGAGCGACATCGTCCTCGATCGCAGCGACCCGCTTCCGCTGATCGACCAGATCCAGCGCGCCATCCGCACGCAGATCGACAGCCGCACCATCCGCCCCGGCGCACGCCTGTTGTCCATTCGCCAGTTCGCCACGCAGCATGCGGTCAGCCGTTCGACCGTGGTGGAGGCGTATGACCGTCTGGTGGCTTTGGGCTATGTCGAGGCGCGGCGCGGCGCGGGCTTCTTCGCGGCCTCCGGCCAGCAACGCGCCGATCATGCCGACATCGCGGTCGCCCGCAAAGGCAACGAGGAACTGGTCTGGCTGATCCGCAGGCTTCTCGAAGCGCGCGACGGCGCGATCCTTGCCGGCGGACCGTGGCTGCCCAATTCGTGGATGGACGAGATGGGCATCCGGCAAAGCCTCGCGGCGCTGGCACGCAAGAACGGCACGCATCTGATCGAATACGGAAATCCGTTCGGCTATCTGCCGCTGCGCGAGCATCTTTCCGTGATGCTCGCCGATCTCGGGATCACGGCGCGCGCCTCGCAGATCGTGCTCACGCAGGGCACAAGCCAGGCGCTCGATCTGGTGGTGCGCCATTTCGTGCGGCCTGGCGACCCGGTGGTGGTCGACGATCCAGGCTATTATAACCTGTTCGGAAACCTGCGCCTGCAGGGCGCCAACCTGCTCGGCGTGCCGCGACTTGCGGACGGTCCCGATCTGGAGGCGCTGGAGCGGTTCGCAAAGGCGCATCGACCGCGCATCTATTTCACGCAATCCGCGTTGCAGAACCCGACCGGCAGCGGCATGAGTCCGCATGTCGCCTTCCGCGTCCTTCAACTGGCGGAGCAATACGATTTCCTGATCGTCGAGGACGATATCTTCTGCGACCTGCAGACCCGGAAGACCGCGCGGCTGGCAGCGCTCGACCGGCTTGACCGGGTGATCTATGCGCGCAGTTTCTCAAAGACGATGTCGGGATCGCTGCGCGTCGGCTTCCTCGCCGCCCGTCAGCCGCTCGCCAACGATCTTGCCGACATCAAGATGCTGTCGGCCATCACGACGTCGCAGGCGGTGGAGCGCATTCTCTATACAATTCTGACCGACGGTCCCTATCGCAAGTTTCTGACCCGCCTGCACCAGCGCCTCGACGAGGCGCGGGCAAACGTGCTGACGGCCATGCAGCGCATCGGGCTTGAACTGTTCGCCGAGCCCGATGCGGGCATGTTCGTCTTTGCACGCTTTGCGCATGTGGAGGATGCGATGACGCTGACCGAAGACGCGTCGCAGGAGGGCATCGTTCTGGCGCCGGGGTCGGTCTTTCGACCTCACCTGCAGACCTCGCCCTGGATGCGGTTCAATGTCGCCGTCTGCGACAATCCGCATGTGTACCGGTGGATGGAGCGCGTGGCGGCGAAGAGTGCTGCGGGAGTAAGTCCGCAGTCGCTGGACGCCGCCGAATAACAGCCGCCCTATCCGCCGATCACCGGCACGCCGACAATGGCCGGGTGGAACCAGAAGACCAGCACCAGATAGAGTAGCGTGCCGACGATCACCGCCGCCACGTCGCGCGGCCAGCCGCCTATGGCAATCGGCGGGGCGCCGGGATCGGTGCGGCGCTTGAGTGAAATCCGGTCATAGACAGCCCAGGCGAGGATCGAACCGAACAGGATGATCGAGCCGAGGTCGCCATTGGCGAGCAGGTGCGCGACCGCCCACAGCTTCACTCCGACCAGCATCGGATGCTTGAGGACGCGCTTGATGTTGCCGGGGATATAGGCCGCCACCACGAAGATGATCGCCGGCCAGACCAGCAGAAGCGAGAGGTGCTTCGTAAAGACCGGCGGGTTCCAGACCGGGATCCATCCGGACGCGCGATAATGTGCGAAGCCATAGGCGATCAGCAGGATGCCGACCAGCGACAGGACGGAATAGGCGATCTTGTAGGGAACTTCTCCGTAGCGGCCGACCAATTGCCCGCGCAGGTCGCGGCGTGTGGTGACGAGATGCGTGCCGATAAACACGGCAAGCCCTACGATCATCGTCAACAAGCCCATGCGAATCCGCCCCCCGGAATCTGGAATGACTCCAATTAGGTCACGGCGAAGCCGTCAGGGCAAGCGCGCCCCGCAAGGTGGCGGTGTCGCAGCACGCCTTCAGGGGAAATCGACCATCGTCAGGTCGAGCGGCAGAACATTTTTCAGCTTCCGCGGCGGCGTGACCTTTCTCAGCGTGAGCGGCGTGCCGCTCTCCTCTGCCCTGTCGAAATCCGCAGTGCCCGCCTCGTCGATGGCGGTGAGCGTGAAGGCGTCGATCACATAGGGAATGCCGTTCGACAATAACGGCGACGGCCCGTCCATCACATGCAGATGCAGATGCGGCGCCTGGCTGTTGCCGGTATTGCCGACGCGCCCGAGCACCTGCCCGCGTGTCACGCGGTCGCCCGCCTTCACCGTGACGCTGCCGGGCTGCATGTGCGCGAACAGCACGAACGCGCCATTGCCGATATCGAGCACGACGAAATTGCCGTCCGCCTCCGCGATCGGCAGACCGGGCGGCAGGGCGCCGGGCACCTGTTCGGGTAGATCGTTGCGGGACGAGACCACGACGCCATCGGCCACCGCATGCACCTCGCGGCCGAAGATCCGATAGCTGGCCGGGTCTTTCAGGTCGCCCTTGACCAGTCGCGCATCGTCATCGGTCTGCTCCCAGTCGATGGCAAAGCGCTGCGCGAGCGCGAAGCGGCCATTCATTGGCAGCAGGGCGCGCACATGCCGGATGCTGTCGCAGCATCCGTCGGCGGCGACATAATTCGTGCCGCGCAAGGGCGGACCGATCACCACTGGCGGCGTGGAGATCACCGGCGCGGGTGCAAGCGTCATGGTCACATCGCCGCCGGTGACTTTGAAATTGCCGGTGACGCGATGGATGATGCCTGCGGGCAGCGGCTCTTTGGCGTCGACGGCGACATGCACGAATAGCACGCCGAACTGGCCGACGCCGAGTTCGGCCGATTCCGCGCCGCGCCGTCCGCCGATCGACAGCCGCGTCGCGATCGTGTCGTGGTCCCAGGTCAGCAGCGGCGTCATGGTTGCGGAGTTCAGCACCTCGACACGCGAGAGCGTCGCCTCGCCCGGCGTCACGTTGGACAGCCGCAATTCATAGACGAGATGATTGCGGCCATCCGAACCGGGCACGGCCTGCGGCGCCACCATTACCTCGCCGGCCAGCGGCGTCATGACCGGTTCCTGCGCCACGGCATTCGCGCAGGGCCAGAGAGCCAGAAGAATAAGGCAGGCAATCCGGTGCGCGCGCTGCCAGCAAGGCGGGGGAAGGAAGCGAACGAGTGCAGCCAATGACAGCAACATAAGACACGGTTCCGGGACATCTATGCGCCCAGTGTGACGGCACGATTTCGGGCTGACAAGCATGCGCCCGATAGACTCTTGATTCGCGATTGAGCCGCGCTCGATTCGCACTTGCCGCGCCGCGCCGCAAAGGGCATAGCGCGCGCCATGAAAACCACACACCAGCACCCTGTCACCATCCGCGAACCTGCACGCGATGTTCCGGTGCACGGCGAGTACGATATTGCCGTCATCGGTGGCGGCCCGGCCGGGATTGCCGCGGCGGCGGTGGCCGGTGCGGCCGGCCGGCGCGTGCTGCTGATCGAACGCTACGGCTTTCTCGGCGGCATGGGCACGGCGGCCGGTGTCACGAATTTCTGCGGGCTGCACGCCAATGTGCATGGCGAGGTCCGGCGCGTGGTGCATGGCATCGCCGACGATCTGCTGGCGCGCATCGATGCGCTGGGCGGACTGAACGAACCGCATTCCATTTTCGGCAAGACACTGGCGCAGGCCTATGACAATGCCGCCTACCGGATCGCCGCCGACGAATTGCTGCTCGCGCATGGCGTGGAGATTCTCTTTCACACGCTGGCCGTGGCCACGATCATGGAGGGCGAGCGCATCTCCGCGCTGATCGTGGAAACAAAATCCGGCCGTCAGGCTGTCCGCGCGCAGATGGTCATCGACTGTTCCGGCGACGGCGATGTCGCGGCACTGGCAGGTGTCCCCTACGAGAAGGGCGGACAGGCGGGATCGAATGCCGGGATGCTGTACCCGACCATGATGTTCCGGCTGAACGGGGTCGATCCGGATGCAGCGGGCGAGGCCTGGAAGACCATTCCGCTCCTGATGGATGCGGCCGAAAAGCGCGGCACGCGCTTTCCCCGCAAGGGCGCCATCGTGCGGCCGATGCAGCATCCGACCGAATGGCGAGTGAATGTGACGCAGCTCGCCGGCGAAGACGGCCGCGCGCTCGACGGCACCGACGCGCATGATCTCACCGCAGGCGAGATCGAGGGCCGGAGACAGGCTGTCGCCTTCCACCGATTCCTGAAGGCGGAAGCGCCGGGCTTTGCCAATTCCTACATTGTGGATTTCCCGCCGCAGCTCGGGATCCGCGAAACCCGCCGTGTGCGCGGGCTCTATATGCTGACGCGGGAAGACGTCTTGTCCTGCGCCTCTTTCGACGACACCATCGGCGTCAACGGATGGCCGATCGAGGCGCATGTCGCGGGCGACGTGATCTGGGAATGGCCGGACATTCCGGGCTCGCGCGGCTATAACCACCTGCCCTATCGGATGATCGTGCCGGAGCGCGGCAGCAACCTCCTGGTCGCCGGACGCTGCGCGTCGATGACGCATGAGGCGCAATCGGCGGCGCGGGTGTCGGGTGCCTGCTTTGTCATGGGCGAGGCTGCCGCCATGGCCGCGCATCTTGCGCTTGAAAGCGGATGCGACCCGGCCGACATTGATGTGCAACGCCTGCAGCAGAAACTTGATTCAAACGGCGTCTTTCTGGGGAAGGAAACATGAAGCCTCTTATACTCGGACTTTTCGCAGGCCTCGCCACGGCCGCCATCGCACCGGCGCCCGCGCAGGCGCAGGACACAGCCTGGCCGGCCAAGACCGTCCGCATCATCGTGCCGTTCGGGCCAGGCTCGACGCCCGACATCGTGGCGCGTCTCGTGGGCGAGCAATTGCAGCAGAAATATCCGAACTCGGCCTTTGTGGTGGAGAACCGCCCCGGCGCCAGCGGCAATACCGGCACCGATGTGGTGGCGAAAGCCACGCCGGACGGCACCACCATCGGCATCAGCATCGGCGGACCTCTGGCGATCAACACGCTGCTCTTCTCCAACCTGCCCTACGATCCGAAAAAGGACATCGCGGCGGTGACGCAGCTTGTCACCATGCCGAGCGCGCTGGCGGTCAATCCCGAACTCGGCGTCAACAATGTCGCCGAACTGATCGCGCTCCTGCAGAAGGAGCCGGGCAAATACAATTTCGGCTCGATCGGCAATGGATCGCTGTCGCATCTGACCATGGAAGCCATCGGCCAGAAGAGCAACGCGAAGATGGTGCATATCCCCTATCCCTCGTCGCCCGCGGCGATGACCGCCCTGATGCGCGGCGATGTGCATATGGCCGCCCTGCCCGCGATCTCGGTGACGCCGCATGCGCAGGCCGGCAAGGTGAAGATCCTCGCCGTGTCGCTGCCCAAGCGCTCACCCTTCCTGCCCGACGTGCCGACGCTGAAGGAATCCGGCGTCGACGTTGAGGCCGATACCTGGATGGGCCTGATCGCGCCGGGCGGCACGCCGCCCGCGCTGGTCGATGCCATCAACAAGGACGTGGTGGCGGCAATCTCGGCACCCGCCGTGCGCGAAAAACTCGCCACGCAATTGATGCAGCCGGTCGGCAATTCACCGCAGGAATTCCGCGCGGTGATCGATGGCGAGATCGGCCGCTGGGCGCCGATCATCAGGGCCGCCAATGTGAAGGTCAATTGACCGGCAAGGTATCGGTCAGGATGGCCG
>JAEVZN010000556.1 GCA_023392205.1 Pseudomonadota bacterium | reverse complement strand
GGCCATCGTCATCATGTTGTTCGCGCCGAAAGGCATCTGGGGTTACGTCTCCGAACGCTTCGGCATTGTATTGTTTCCGGTGCGGCGCAGCTTGCGCTCGCGAATCAAGAAGTAGCCGGGCTGATTACCAGCCCGAAGTGCCGCCGCCGCCCTTGAACGGCCCGACGATGCGCGATGTCACCCAGCTGCCATAGAAGTCGCCCTCCTGCGGCTGTACGCGCTCGTCGCCGACCCAGCATTCGTCGGCGCGAGACGCATAGAAGGCGAGGTGATCCTTTATGGCGGCGAAGGCCGGCACCGGGTTCGCATAGCTCCAGGCCGCACGTTCGCTGCGGCGTCCGCCGGCTTCGATCGACCGGTATTGCGCCGATCCCTTGAACTCGCAGAACGACTGGCCGTCTGCGCCGACCAGGAAGGCCGCGTTCACATCGTCCGGCGGGATGTAATAGGTGGGCGGGTGACTGGTTTCGAGGACGCGATAGCCGCGTGTGGTATCGGCAATGACCTGTCCTGCAAACACAACGCGCAGACGCTCCCTGACCGGTTCGAGGCGCGGCGGGCGCGGATAATCCCAGACCGATTCCTGACCCGGTCCAGGCGCGATACGGCGATGGTGCATGTCACGTTGTCCCTGCGTTTTGTTCTCTACGCGATTTATCGCCGCGGCGAGCGTGCGCTGGCGCGGCAGCGTTTGGAACAGAACTGTACCTGATCCCAGACATCCCGCCACTTCCGGCGCCAGGCGAAGAGTTTGCCGCAGACGATACAGGGTTTGGACGGAAGGTCAGCCTTTCGCCGCATGCGGGGCATGGTCAGCATCGCCCGCGAACGAGGTGGAGCAGGGCGCAGCGGCGCGACCGGGAACCGGATTGCCCCTGCAACACATCTCCGCACATGACCGGCGACAGCGTCATGAGCGGATTTACGGCGGACGACGCCGCGCGTTTCGCCGATGACGTGTTTGTGAGGGTGGCGAGAGGATCGGGAGTTCACGTTAGTCTGCGGATACGCCTGCCGTTCCTCACAGCGCGACGACCTGCACAGAGACGTCCATGTGGCTGAACGCATCTGCGGGACCGTCCCACATCCCGGAAATCGGCGAGGCCTTTTCCTGTTCGCGGGATACCGCCACGGCGATATGCTCGCTGCCGGCCATCTTGTTGTTGGTCGGATCGTAGCCATGCCAGCCGGCGCCGGGGATGTAGATTTCCGTCCAGGCATGGGTGGCCCCGTGCTGGCCTTCCGCCATCTGGATGTAGCCGCTGACAAAGCGCGCGCCGAAGCCCCAGTGACGCACGGCCTCCATCATCAGCACCGCGAAATCGCGGCATGAGCCCGACCCGCGCACGAGTGTGTCGCAGGGCGTCTGCACACCGGCCTCTTCGCGATGGCTGTAACGAATGGAGTTGTGAATGTGGCTGTTGAGATTGTTCAGGAGATCGAAGGTGCCGATCGTCTGTCCGGGGCGATACAGCGCCTGCAGCCAGTCACGCAGCTTCGATCCGTCATAGGGGTAGCTTGGCAGGCGATACTGGACGAGTTCGATCTGCTCGTCGGGGGCATATTGAAACGGGAACAGGCTCGCGCTCGGGTCGATCAGGCATTCGATCGGATTGTCGCGCAGATAATCGATTTCGGCTTCTCCGAGAATGCGCAGCGTTTTTGCCGGCGCGGTGAAGGTCAGAACGCCGATGGAATTGTTGTAGATATCGCGCAGCCAGCGCACGGTCGCATCGGGTTCGACGTCGAGGCGCCCCTGCACGATGCGCACGTCGTGCCCCTCGCGCGGCCGCATCATGATGCGATGCGGCCCGAACGAGACCGGCGCATGATAATGATACTCGGTCCTGTGGATGATCCGGAGGCGTTTCACGCCGTGCCGCCATGTGTGTGGGAGGAGAATGTGATCCTTGAAGCCGGGTCGCGTCAATCAGGGAGAATGCGCGCGGATTGGCGGCATGGCGGAAGGGGTGAGGGTGACGATTCCCCAGTCAGGACATAATCGTCAGGGTTGTAGCTTGTACGGAATTTGCTCCGGCATGCTGACTTTGTCAGGCAGCCATCGTCTGGGTCAGGCAGCCATCGTCTGGCTCCCGATATTGACAGACAAAGTCCGCCGATGTTAGCAAATGAGCACGACAATAGTTGTCAGTGCCGCATTGGGCCAAAAAAACCTGATGTCGGCATCGCCGGGCCAAAAAACCTCGGCAGTGTGAGACATGCCAATGTCTGCACTCGCCCGGATTCCGGCCACAGGCCCGAATATATCCCCGATTGCAGAAACTGGCTGGTCTCATCTTCCGCCAACGTTGTTGCGAGGAATGATGACGCTGCGAATATCGATTGTTGTAGGTAATCCCAAGCCGAAGTCGCGCACGCTCAAGGTCGCGGAAACTCTCGCCGAAAAGCTCTTTGGGCCTGCGTCGCGTAACGCCGAGATCATCGATCTTGCGGACCACCGGGACGAAATCCTTTCCTGGCCCAGCGAAAAGATGGATGCGCTGAACGCCCGCGTGGCAGCCAGCGATGTCGCGATCTTTGCATCGCCAACCTACAAGGCGACCTATACCGGCCTTCTGAAAGTGTTTCTGGATCGCTATCCCGCGAACGGTCTCGCGGGGGTCACGGCCATACCGCTTTTGACCGGGGCCGATCAGGCGCACGCAATGGGGCCCACGGTTAACCTCGCGCCATTGCTGGTGGAACTGGGCGCCGTCGTGCCGGGGCGTGGCCTATATTTTGTGATCGGGCAGATGGATCGTCTGGACGAACTCGCGCAGGCCGCGGCCGATCAATACGCCATGGCACTTCGTCGCATGGCGAAGGTCGGAGCCGCATTGCCGAATGTCGGCAAGAACGCGTTGTAAAGAGGGTATCGGACGTGGCTGGGTTCACCAAGGGCATGCGAGCGGTGCCCGTCGAAAACCGCGGAGAAGACACACCAGTAACGATGCTCGAGCCGCGCGCCTTTCGCGACAAGCTTGGGCTTTACGCATCCGGCGTTACGATCATTGCCGGGCACGATGGCGATGAACCGTTCGGCTTTACATGCCAGTCTTTCTATAGCGTCTCCGTCGCGCCTCCATTGATCTCCTTCAGTGTGATGGCCAGTTCTTCTACTTACCCGCGTATCCGCCAGACGGGAAAATTTTCGGTCAATGTTCTCTCCGATGCACAACAGGCGATCTCCGACCAGTTCGCGCGCAAGGGTGCAGATAAATGGGCCGGAGTGGGCTGGAGAATGACGCCCGGTCAGAATCCGGTTATTGCAGGTACGCTCATGTGGCTCGATTGCAAGATCGCAGACGAACATGAGGCGGGCGACCACTATATCGTCATCGGTGAAGTTGTCGCCATGAGTCCAAACGATTGGCACGATGGCGCACCGCTTCTTTACTATCGGGGTAGGTACCGGCACCTGCACGCTCTGGTGGACGCCACAGGATGATGCAGGCCGACAATCCTGGCGGTGCGACGCATGAATGCGAGCGCATCTTATCGGCGTGAGGTTGCCCGTGCAGGCGACGGAACAGGCAATGCGGGCACGAATCTTGCTTTTCGCGGGTCATTGAATTCACGGAAAATGAAAACGGAGACTTCGACATGAGCGTATTCAACATCACGCGACGCAACTTCGGAAAAGTGACCGCTGCGGTTGCCGCGTCCATCGCCATGCCGGCCATTGTGACACGGCACGCGCATGCTGCGGATACAATACGCCATGGACTTCAGATCGGCGCCATGGGTGCGTTGCGCACTACGCTTCCCGCAGCCGGCAAGAAGTATGATCTCACACTCGATGCGAAGGACTTCCGCGACAGCACTTCCGTCCTGCTCGCGATCGAGCAGGGCCAGCTCGAAATCGGCAATACCACCACCCAGCACCTGATCAGGGCCATCAGCGAGAATATTCCGGTCAGATGGGTGTGCGGATGGGGCGGCGGATATAACGTCCTCGTCGCGCGCAAGGGGATCGATCTCAAGCAGAATGATGGCGCCGCGCTGAAGTCGCTCGTGGAGTCGCGAAAGAAATCGGGCAAGCCAGTGT
>JAEVZN010000482.1 GCA_023392205.1 Pseudomonadota bacterium | reverse complement strand
GGCGACCTGCGACGTAGATCAGCGGCGACAAAGTTCACACGGCGATATTGTCGATCAGCCGTGTGCGGCCAAGCCGTGCGGCGACCAGGAGCCGTATTGGCCCCTCATCGGGTCCGGCAATGGGCGCGAGGGTCGCCGCATGCCGGGCTTCCAGATAATCGAGAACGAAGCCGGCCTGCGTAATCTCGTAGCGGCCTGCCGCGAGGATCGTGTCGAGCGGGCGGCCGTTGCGTATGGCGTCGGCTGTTGCCGACAGAACACGATAGAGCAGAGGCGCCACGGCGCGTTCTTCGGGCGAGAGGTAAACATTGCGCGACGACAGCGCGAGACCATCATCTTCGCGGACGGTCGGACATCCCCGCACCGTCACCGGAATGTCGAGATCGGCGGCCATGCGCGTGACCACCATAAGCTGCTGGTAATCCTTCTCGCCAAACAACGCGATATCCGGGCCGACCTGCAGGAAGAGTTTCGCAACGACGGTTGCGACGCCGCCGAAGAAATGCGGACGGAACGCATCCTCAAGCCCGGCCAGAGCCGGACCGCCCGGCTGAATGGCGGTCGAGAAACCTTGCGGATACATCGCGGCTTCGTCCGGTGCCCAGACCAGAGCCGTATCCTGCGCCGCAAGTGCGGCCAGGTCGCGCGTCATGTCGCGCGGATAGGAGGCCAGGTCTTCGGTCGGTGCGAATTGCTTCGGGTTGACGAAGATCGACACCACAACGGCGCGGCCGTTGCGTCTGGCCTGCCGCACCAGCGCGAGATGACCAGCATGCAGCGCGCCCATGGTTGGAACAAGCGCAATCTTCGTTCCGTCCTTGCGCAGTCTTGCAACACGTCGTCGCAGGACATCGAGCGACGTTGCAACGAATGGCGCTTTGGGCATGTCCGCTCCGGCTCGCGACTCTTGTCGTTCATGACATTACCAAAGCCGTGGCGATGCAGCCACGCGGGTTAACGATGAACGTGCCGGAAAGCGATTCACCACTTGACCTAACGCATCGTTAAAAAGAGGATGAGAGTCAGCAGGGGTTGTTGCGTCATGCTGGTCCAGACGAATATCGGCCCCCGCAAGTCAGCGCACGTTGTCGTCGTCGGAAACGAGAAAGGCGGGTCGGGCAAGTCCACGACCGCCGTTCATGTCGCCATTGCGTTGCTGAAAGCGGGGCAGAAGGTTGCGACCGTCGATCTGGACTCGCGCCAGAAGAGCATGACGCGTTATCTCGACAACCGGCGCATGTGGGCGCGGCGGGAAAAGCTGCCGCTGGAAATACCGTTGCATTATTGTGTGGCGCGCAGCGAAGGACTTCGCAACGACGAGAACGAACAGACCGAGTTCGCTGCCTTTGCGGAAACCATCGCCGGCGTCGAACACAGCCATGACTTTCTGGTGATCGATACGCCGGGGTCGGATTGCTATCTGATGCGGCTGGCGCATGCGATGGCCGACACGCTGATTACGCCATTGAACGACTCATTTGTCGATTTCGATGTGCTCGGCACGGTCGATCCGGAAACCTACGCGCTGACCGGCACCAGTCATTATTCGGAAATGGTGCGCGAGGCGCGCCGCCAGCGCCGCAAGGTGGATCAGGAGGCGGCGGACTGGGTGGTGGTGCGCAATCGTCTCTCGACGCTTGGCTCGCGCAACAAGCGGCTGTTGTCGGAAGGCCTGCGTGCGCTCGGCCTGCAACTGGGCTTCCGGGCCACCGACGGCTTTTCGGAGCGCGTGGTGTATCGCGAATTCTTCCCGCGCGGCCTGACGGCTCTGGACGACATCAACGAGACGACGCTCGGGACGCGGCCAAACCTGTCGCACGTCACCGCCCGTGAGGAAGTGCAGAATCTGCTCCAATCCCTGCGCCTGCCGATCGACGAGCGTGGCCGCCGCCGCGCCGCCGCGCGCGCGGAATGGTTCAGTTCGGCCGACAAGCCGCTGGAAATCCAGGATCTGCTGGAGTGAGAGCCGGGATGGCCGCGCCCGGTCCGTGGCGCCGCCGGAAGTCTCCAGCCTCAGGACCCGTGCCTCATGGCCCGCACCTGATCTTGAAGTGACCCGCGAGGACCGTTTTGTCGCGCTGGCTTGCGCGCAAATGCCGCTGAACCGCCCTATATAGAGAGGTGAATCGACGGCGTTACCACTGAATCAGAGCCCGGCAGCGATGAGCAAGGACGATACCCGGCAGAAATCCAAGACGGTCCCGGTCCAGGGAGCCGAAAATTCCGCACCGCAACCTGTTTCCGGGCGCGCGGATATCGACGCGTTTCTGGCGCAGGTCCGCGCCATGCCGGCTCCCATGGCGACCGGACAGCGCGGACGGCTGGTCTTCGCGATGGACGCCACGATGAGCCGGCAGCCGACCTGGGACGCTGCCTGCCAGTTGCAGGCGCAGATGTTCCAGGAGGCCGGCTTGATCGGCGGCCTCGACGTGCAGCTCGTCTATTTCCGGGGCCTCGCCGAATGCCGGGCGTCGAGCTGGGTCAGCCAGCCCGAAAAGCTCGGCAGTCTGATGGAGCGGATCGATTGCCGCGGCGGCCATACGCAGATCGGCAAGGTGCTCGGCCATGTGCGGCGCGAATCCAATGCCCGCAAGGTGCAGGCCCTGGTCTATGTCGGCGATGCGATGGAGGAGCCGATCGACGATCTCTGCGCGGCGGCCGGCGAACTCGGTCTGCTCGGCGTGCCGGCTTTCATGTTCCAGGAAGGCCATGACGCCATTGCCGAGAATGCCTATCGCGAGATTGCACGGCTCACGCGCGGCGCCTATGGCCGCTTCGCACCGGGCGCTGCACAGGAACTGGCCGAATTGCTGCGCGCAGCGGCGGCTTTCGCGGCCGGCGGCATGAAGGCGCTGTCCGATCTGTCGAGCCGCAAGCATGGCGGCGCGCAGAAGCTATTGCGCCAGATGCGATGACCGGGTGAACTGAATGGGCGCGGTTATCTTCGGGACGATTATCCTGCTGCTGGCGATCTGGGCATTGTACGGCTTTGCCCGGATCAATCCGCAGATTCTTGCGCCGATCCTGCGCAAGAGCGGCGGCTATGCCGCGCTGGCGGGCGCCGCGTTTCTCACCGCGCGCGGTCAGGTCGGGCTCGCGCTGCCGCTCGGATTCGCTGGTCTAAGTCTGCTCGGCTGGCTGCCCGGCGCCGCAAGCCTCGGCAAGCGCATCAACAGATCGCCTGGAAAGACTTCGCGGGTGCAGTCGACATATGTCGAGATGGAGCTCGATCACGATTCCGGTGCGATGCGCGGTCGTATTCTTGCCGGCCGCATGGAAGGTGTGACGCTCGACGCGCTCGACGTGCCGACCATGCTGTCGCTGTTGCCGGATTTCGACGAGGAAAGCCGCGCGCTATTGATGGCGTATCTTGACCGCCGGGAGCCCACCTGGCGTGAGCACGCGGATGCGGGTCCGGCATCGGGGCCGGGTGATGTCGACCGCGGAAAAATGACGGAAGAGGAGGCCTATCAGGTCCTTGGCGTAGGCCCGGGGGCGAGCGCCGCCGAGATTGGCCGGGCGCATCGCGCGCTGATGAAGAAACTGCATCCCGACCAGGGGGGGTCGACGTATCTCGCTGCGCGAGTCAACGAAGCCAAGGACCTTCTTCTCAAACGCCATCGCTAGCTACTCCGCACGCATACACACCGATACGGACAAGTTGAACGAATTCAGTTACGAATTGTGAAACAACCCATCTTGTTGCGCTGCAATTCGCGGCAGACTTGGCTGGCCGTGTTTTCGCGCAGGCCCGCAAAGCGCGCGCGATAGAAGCGCTTGTCGCCCTTGGCAAAAATCTCGGTATAGGGATCGGCGCTTTTCAGAAGGCTCGGCGCCTTGCCGCGGACTTCTTCCAGCATCTCCTTGGCTTCATCCGGGCTTTCGAACGCGCCGACCTGCACGATCCATCCGC
>JAEVZN010000395.1 GCA_023392205.1 Pseudomonadota bacterium | reverse complement strand
CCTTTACAGCGGTCCGCGCGCCGGCCGCGAGCTTTCCTTGATGGGAATGGTGATGGCGCTCGGTCCGGTATCCGCGCCGCTGATTGGCGGCGTGCTGCACACCATGTTCGGGTGGCGCTCGCCCTTCGTAGTGTTGCTGACCTTTGGCGCAGTGCTGATCACCTTTGTCTGGAGCAAGTTGCCGGAGACTCTCGGCGAACGGCCGCAGGAGCGGGCCACAATTTTCGGCATGCTGTCCAATTACCGGCAGATGCTGCGCCGGCGCGACTTCGTGCTGTTTCTTGGAATCGGGGCGGCCTCCTATACAGGATTATTCGCCTGGCTATCGGCCGCCCCCTTCGTGATGCAGACGCATTACGGTCTGACGCCGCTGTCTTTCTCGATCATCTTCACGCTCGGCGCCTTCGGATTTCTCGGCGGCACGATGGTTGCCACCCGCATTGTCGTGGGCTTGGGCCTTGTCCGCACGATTGGCCATGGTGCCGCGATGATGGCTGCCGGCGGCGCCGCGATGTGTGCCATCGTCGCCCTGCAATGGAGTTCTCCGCTTGCGCTTGTGGGAACGATGGCGGTTTACCTGTTCGGGTTGGGGCTCGTGTTTCCTCAGGCGCTGGCCGGTGGCCTCTCCTGCTTTGCCGATCGCGCCGGCGCCGCCTCGTCCCTGCTCGGTTTTGCGCCGCAATTCACCGCTGCCGCAATGGGGGCGCTGGTGGTGTCGCTGCTTGGCGCAACCGCCTGGCCTATTGCGATCGCGGTCCTGGTTATGGGCGTGCTGACTCTCGTGCTGTGGTTCATATTGTCGACCCGCAATCCGGTGCCGCAGAGTTCGTAAACGCGTATCAGCGGCGTCCGAACAGCCGGTCGAGCAGCCAGCTATCCATCCCGTCCGGCGAGGCCCCGCCTGCCGATGCCGACCGGGCCGGGATATGACCCGGCGGGACCAGCCGCCCCTCCGCCTGCATGTGTGGCTGCGGCACGAACACGCCGCCATAGGTGCCGGGCAGATTGGCGACTTCCACGTTACGGTGCGCCGAGCGCATGAAGCGCGTCCAGATATCCGACGGCAAGCCGCCGCCGGTCATCTTCTTTGTTGGCGAGGAATCGTCGTTGCCAAGCCATACGCCGGTGACAAGCTGCGCCGTATAGCCAACGAACCATCCATCGCGGAAGTCCTGGCTTGTCCCGGTCTTGCCTCCGGCCGGACGGCCTGCGAGATCGGCCCTGCGTCCGGTGCCGGTACTCAGGGTCTCCTGCATCATCGCATTCATCATGGCGACGTAGCGCGGCTCGATCACCTGCCCCAGGCTTTGCGGGACGCGCTGGTAGCGCAACTTCCCGTCACGGCCGCGCACGCTTTCGATGACATGCGGCGCGATCGCCATGCCGTTATTCGCAAACGTTGCGTAAGCGCTGACCAGTTCCAGAAGCGACACTTCCGAGGTGCCAAGCCCGAGCGATGCATTCGGTTCGAGCTTCGAGGCAATGCCGAGGCGATGCGCCGTGCGCATCACGGCCGCCGGGCCGAATTCCATCGTCAGCCGTACCGCGACCGTGTTCAGCGACATGGCGAGCGCCTGCGTCAAAGTCACCGGTCCATAATGTTCGCGCGTGTAATTTTCCGGTCGCCAGCCCTTGATTGACACCGGCCGGTCCTCGCGCACCGTGTCCGGCGTCAATCCGCGCTCAAGCGCCGTGAGATATACGAACGGCTTGAATGCAGATCCAGGCTGCCGCTTTGCCGACACGGCACGATTGAACTGGCTCTGCGCGTAATCGCGTCCGCCCACCATCGCACGCACCGCGCCGTCCGGCGACAGCGCAAGAATGGCGCCCTGTTCGACGCCCTGCTTGGCGCTGCGTGCGGCAAGCTCCTCGACAAGCGCGCGTTCGGCGAGAAGTTGCAAGGCCGGATCGATCGACGTCTCGACAACGATGTCATCCTCGACGCGCCCGATCAGGTCGTCGAGCACATCCATGATGTAATCGGCCACATAATTGATCGAGCCGCTGGAGACCTGCTTGAGCGCATGCGCGGGTTGCGCGATGGCGAGCGCAGCCTGCCTGTCGTTGATGAAGCCGACATCCGCCATTGCGGTCAGCACCGTCTGCGCGCGGCGCGCGGCTCCGTCCGGATTGCGCGTCGGCGCCAGCCGCGAGGGCGAGCGCACCAGCCCGGCGAGGAGGGCGGCCTCGGGGAGAGCAAGATCGCGCGCATGCTTGCCGAAATATCGCTGCGATGCCGCCTCCACACCATACGCACCGGCCCCGAAATAGACGCGGTTCAGATACAATTCGAGAATCTGGTCCTTGCTGAATTTGTGCTCCAGCCACAGCGCGAGCACCAGTTCCTGTAGCTTGCGCGTATAGGTACGCTCCTGATTCAGAAACAGATTCTTCGCCAATTGCTGCGTGATGGTGGAGCCGCCCTGGGCCACGCCGCCGCGCATGATATTGGCGACCGCAGCGCGCGCAATGCCGACCGGGTCCACCCCGTAATGCGCGTAGAAACGCCGATCCTCGATCGCGACGAAAGCCTGAGGCACATGCCTGGGCAGATTGCTCAGCGTCGCGGACATGCCGCTGTCGCCGCGCGTGGCGAGAATGCGTCCGTCGATGCCGGCAATCTGGATCGAGGGCGGGCGCCTGGGCACCTCCAGCGACTGGATCGGCGGCAGATGCGCCCCGACAAAGGCGAAAAGCCCCACGCCCGCGATCACGCCCCAGAGGCCGAGCACCAGCCCCCAATAGGCGGTGCGACGCACCAGCGGCACCAGCCGGATCGATCGGCCGACCTTGCGGGCTGGCGCGGCCGCCTTTCCGCCGCCCCGCGCCTTGCCGGCCGAAGATTTACCCGATTTCGGCGCCGCGCCGCCGGGAATGCGGTCGCCCGGATCGGCGCGCAATTCACGGATCGCGCCGCCGATATCGAATTTGGGCTCGCGGCGCGCTGGCTTGCCTCGCCGTCCCACGTTCGATCCCCCTGACTTACGAAAATGCGGTCCCCGCGGCCGCCGTCCGGCCGTCACCGCGACGCTAGGGGAGCCGGTTTAAGGGGCCGTTAAGGCGCGTTTCGGCGCGGCGGCGGCGCTGCGACGGATCGGTGCAAAGACGGCGGACGTGCTGCCAAGGAAGGCTGTTTGCCGCCTTGTGCGCCTGCCCCGACATCCTGAGGTGCGCGCAGGCGCAGCCTGCGAGCCTCGAAGGATGGCCGACCATGGACACTCGCTGCAAGAATGGCAGCCACTGGTTAGTGTCTGACGCGTCCGCTTCTGACGTACGTGCGGTGCATTCCGTTTCAATTGCTCAGATCATACTCTCGCGCAGTCCACCGGATCACGCAAAATGACTCTCAGCATTCCGCCAGTACGACACTCCTGTTCGTTGATATTCTTGCTTATCCCTTTGAGAATACGCTCAAGCTCGATTCCAATCAGATCAAGCAACAAAGTCGGCTCCAGCATTTCCGACCCATATAATTCATCGACTCTGCAGCAATGGCTTCGCAATCACCCACCACATCAGAACGACTCACACGCCACTCAAAACGAATATTTTTCAGCACATGAGATAGGGGAAGACATGAATCCTGCTTTCGTTCAACAACAGCTTGCGTCTGCCTACTCGGACTGGAGGCACTGCCTTGATATCGACGGCCTGCCACTCGAACGTATGAGCCCGCCTATATTGCTGCGTGTTACCGAACGCTATTGCGACGCACGCACACGCATCATTGTACTCGGACAGGAAACCCATGGATGGTCATGGGATGAGAATTTGACCAAGGACTACCCCAAATATCCAGAAAAATGGACCTATCCAGCTCAGGTGACCCTGCGGGACTTCCTGTCAGAAGAGACGTCGATTGATGCCTTGTGCTGGGGCTACGAGCAGTTCGCATTCGCAAGACACCAGCCGGTCAGTTGGCGATCGCCATTCTGGCAGGCCTTCAGAGCCATCGAAAGTTGGGAAAATGTTGGCGTTATGTGGTCGAATGTTTTTCGTGTTGATTACGAGGGCGGATCAATTCTAAATGCCGACGAGGAGCACAGACTACCTTTGATGAAACAACAGGCGGAGGTGCTTCGGCGAGAGATCGAAATCCTCGATCCTCATGCCTGCATATTTTTGACAGGCCCGCATTACGATTCAATCCTGGAAAACGCATTTCCGGATCTTCGGACCGAGGACGTCGAACCCGTGAAAAATGCATGGCAACTGGCCAAACTTCTTCACCCTAACCTCCCGCAAAGGACCTTTCGAACCTATCATCCTGCCTATCTGAGACGCAGCGGACGGTGGGGTTATCTGGATCACGTAAAATCTCAGATCGTCCAATGAACGTCACCCGCTTCCCCGTCATCCTGAAGGGCGAGCGGGCGCAGCCTGCGAACCTCGAAGGATGAGCTGCCCGATCCTCCCATCAAGGGCCGTCGCCCTTCGAGGGCCGCGCTGCGCACGGCCAACTCAGGGTGACGGAGTGAGGGAGACGGATGTCGACGCGAAGGCGAAATCCGAGCACACTTGGTCTGCGCTGGACGGAGTAAGGCTCGAACCTGGCCCTACCCCCGCCTCCTCTCCGCCTCCCCATCGCCGCGCGTGAACAGCGCCATCAGCGCGCGCTTGATCGCCGCCTGCCGCGTGGGGGAGGCGATCTTCGCGCCCATCAGGTCGGTGACATAGAACACGTCCATCACGCGCGCGCCGAAGGTCGCCACATGCGCCGAGGTGATGTTGAGCGACAGCCGCGAGATCGTTGCCGTGAGTTCGTACAGCAGCCCCGGGCGGTCGAGCCCGGTCACCTCGATCACCGTGTAGCGGTTCGACCATTCGTTGTTGACGTTGACTTCCGGCTCCAGCGCAAACGCGCGCAGCCGCCCTTTCGGCGCCGCCTTGCGCGCCACCACCTCCGGCAGCCTGATCTCGCCGCGCAAGGCCTGCTCCACCGTCGCCGCGATGCGCGCGGCGCGGCGTTCTTCGTCCTCGTCGAAATCGAAGGCACGGGTGACGGAGATGGTATCGAGCGCAAGCCCGTCGGTGGTGGTGAAGATCTGCGCATCGACAATGTTGGTGCCGGTGGCGGCACAGGCGCCCGCCACGATCGACAACAGCCGCGGATGGTCGGGCGCAACGATGGTGAGTTCGGTGACGCCGCGCGCGCGATCGAAACGGGTCTGCGTGGCCAGCGTCTTGCCGGCCTTCCAGATGTCGCGCAGGAAATTCGCATGCGCAATCTTGTGGGTCAGATCGACCTTCAGCCAATAGGCCGGATAATGCCGCGCGATATAGGTGTCGAGCTCCTCGTCGGGCCAGTCCTGCATATGTGCGCGGAATTCGGCCTGCGCCAAAGCCACGCGCTTCTCGCGATTGACCTCCGAGAAGCCGCCGGTCAGCACCGGCTCGGTCTCGTAATACAGCGTGCGCAGAAGCTGCGCCTTCCAGCCATTCCAGACGCCCGGCCCCACCGCACGAATATCCGCCGTGGTGAGGATCAGCAGTAATTTGAGCCGGTCCAGCGATTGCACGATGGCGGCGAAATTCTCGATGGTCTTGCGGTCGGACAGGTCGCGCGATTGCGCCACTGTCGACATGACCAGATGATTTTCAATGAGCCAGGCCACCGTCTCGGTCTCCGCCGCCGTCAGCCCGAGCCGCGGACAGAATCGCCTGGCGACGCGCGCACCGGCAATGGAATGATCCTCGACACGGCCCTTGGCGATGTCATGCAGGAACAGCGTGATGCGCAGCAACACGCGCTGGCGCGGCGTGATCTTTTTCGCCAGTTCGTTGGCGAGACCATATTCGCTGTTGGAGCCCTGCTCGATCTCCGAGATCACGCCCATGCACCGGATCAGGTGCTCGTCCACCGTATAGTGATGATACATGTTGAACTGCATCATCGCGACCACGCGGCCGAAGGCGCGCACGAAGGCACCGAGCACACCGGCCTCGTTCATCCGCCGCAAGACGGTTTCCACATCGCGGTCGGAGGCGAGAATGTCCAGGAACAGCTTGTTGGCTTCCGGATTCTCGCGCAGATCCCGGTCTATGACCTTCAGCGAGCGCGCGGCCTTGCGCATCGCATCGGGGTGGAAGGCGAGGTCGTGCTTCTGCGCCAGATGGAAGATGCGGATCAGGTTGACCGGATCCTGCTGGAAGACATCGGGCCGGGCGATATTGATGCGGTTATTGTCGACGATGAAGTCGTCGGATTCCTCCAGCGCCCGGCGCCCGCTGGAACGGAAGCGCGCCATCATGCGGCCGAGCATCGGGGCGGGTTTGGCCTGGCTCGATTCCAGCGCCGCGCAGAGAATAGCGGTGAGATCGCCGACATTCTTCGCGGTGAGGAAGTAATGCTTCATGAAGCGCTCGACATCGCGCATCCCCGGATGCGTGGTGTAGCCGAGCCGCACCGCGATCTCGCGCTGGATGTCGAACGAGAGCCGCTCCTCCGGCCGGCCGGTCACGAAATGCATGTGACAGCGCACCGACCACAGGAAGTCCTCGCAGCGACGGAAGAGTTTCAGTTCATCGCGGTCGAACACGCCGTGATCGACCAGTTCCTCCACATCGCGCACGCGATAGACATATTTGCCGATCCAGAACAGCGTATGCAGATCGCGCAGACCGCCCTTGCCGTCCTTCACATTCGGCTCGACCAGATAACGCGATTGTCCGGCGCGGCGCAGCCGGTCCTCGCGTTCGGCGAGCTTGGCGGCGACGAATTCCGGCGCGCTGCCCTGCACGACCTGCGTGTCGAAGCGCGTCATCAATTCGTCGAACAACGCGCGGTCGCCATTGAGAAAGCGCGTTTCCAGAATGGCGGTGCGCACGGTCATGTCCGCCTTGGCCTGGCGGATGCATTCGTCCACCGAGCGCGTGGCGTGGCCGACCTTCAGACCCATGTCCCAGAGACAATACAGGATCGCCTCGGCGATGGATTCGCCCCAGGCGGTCTGCTTGTAGGGCAGCACGAACAGCAGATCGATGTCGGAGCCGGGCGCCAGCAGGCCGCGGCCATAGCCGCCGGTCGCCACCACCGCCATGCGTTCGGCCTCGGAGGGATTTTCCGACTTGTAGAGATGCCGAACCGCGAATTCGAACAGGATGCGGATGATCTCGTCCTGCATCACGCAGAGCCGCTCGGCGCAGCGGCGGCCATGCCGGTCCCTGAGCAGCATCTGCTCGGCCTTCTCGTGGCCGCGCGCCAGTTCGCCTTTCAGATATTGGGCGACGGCGCCACGCAATTCGCGCTCGTGGCCGTTATGTTCGGCGGCGAGCGCGTCGAGTTTGCGCACCGCCGCCTCGGCGTCGAAAATCTCGCTGGGCGCGCGCGGCTTCTGGTCAGGGGACAGCATGCGGCCTTCCCGATAGCGGAGCGGATGATCCGTGTCCACGCGGCGGGCCGGGCGACCTT
>JAEVZN010000381.1 GCA_023392205.1 Pseudomonadota bacterium | reverse complement strand
GTGGCCTTGGTCAGCGGACAGACCAGGATTTCCAGCAGTTTCGGATCGACCCGGTCGCTTGGCCGGGCGGGCGCATCGGCTGTGGTCCCGGAGGCGAGAGCATCGGGCGATGTGCCGGACGGTGGCGTGTCGGACATGGCATGCTCCAGAAGTCGGCGCGACAGATCAATTCGGGGCCAGGCAGGACGCCTAGCGCGCCGCTATCTAGCGGCGGGCGTGCATCTATTGCAACGGGGTTTCGCCGTCGGACTTGTTCTTGGCGAGTTCGATCTCGGTCATGGCGACAAGGATTTCGGCGCGGGTCTTCAGGTCCGGCGCCTCCAGCAGGGCCTGTTTCTCGGCCGAGCCATAGGGCGACATCATGGCCAGTGCGTTGACCAGCGCTTCGTTCGGCGCATTCTCGATACCGTCCCAGTCCGCCTTCAGGTTGTTGGCCTCGAGGAACTCAGACAATGCGCGCAGCAATTCCTTGCGGTTGACCGCGTCCTCGCCCTTGCGAGCGATGAAATCGTCGGCAAAGGGGGCGTAGGTCACACGGCATTGCCGGTAGGCCGTGGATACCGGTAATTCCTCCTCGATCCGGAACCGCGCCACGCCCGTCAGCTGCAGCAGATACCGGCCATCGCCGCTTTCGGCGATCTGGGTGATACGCCCGGCGCAACCGATCTTGTAGAGATTGGGCTTCTCCTCGGGACCGGGATGGGCATTGTCCGGCTGGATCATGCCGATCAGCCGGTGACGCGACGTCAATGCGTCGTCGATCATTTCCAGATAGCGCGGCTCGAAGATGTTGAGCGGCATCTGCCCGCGCGGCAGCAGCAATGCGCCCGCCAACGGGAAGACCGGAATGGCTTCCGGCAGATCGGCCGGGCCGTGATAGATCGCATTCATGGGCATGGCCGCACTCCGCCCGCCGCTGCGTGACTTGAACTCACGAGAACAGGACGGACGACAGAAGGCGGCGGCCGTCAACCGTCGCCTCGTCGGTCGGTCCCCAGGCATCGAACAATTGCACGAGTTGTTTGCGTGCGCCGTCGTCGTTCCATTTGCGGTCGCGTTTGACGATCGCAATCAGTTGCTCGGTGGCGCCGGCGCGATTGCCGCCGGCATTATAGGCCAGCGCCAGATCGAAGCGCGCCTGATAATCCTTGGGATCGGCGGCGACCTTGGCTTCGAGATCGGCGACCGGGCCGATATCCTTCACCTGCTCGGCCAGTTCGATCTCGGCATGCGCCGCCGCCACGGCGGTATCGTTTCGTTTGGCGTCCGGGACCATGTCGAGGGTCTTTCTGGCCTGCTCGACATTGCCGGTGCCGACATAACAGCGTGCAAGACCCGCCAGCGCCTGAACGCTGCCGGAATCTTCCGCCAGCACCTGCGCGAAGATATCCGCAGCTCCGGCGAAATCCTTGACGGCCAGAGCGGCATTGCCCGCCGCCAGCAGATCCTTTTCCTCGCCGCCGACGCGATCCTTGATCATCCGCTCGACGAATTCGGTGATCTGCTTTTCCGGCAGCGCGCCGAGAAAGCCATCGATCGGCTGACCGTTAGCAAAGGCGATCACGGCGGGGATCGACTGGATGCCCATCTGCTGCGCCAGCTGCTGGAAGATGGCCGGATGCTCGTCGATATTCATCTTCACCAGCCGGGTCTTGCCCTTGGCCGCCTTGACCACCTTTTCCAATACCGGCGTGAGCTGTTTGCAGGGTCCGCACCAGGGCGCCCAGAAATCGACCAGCACCGGGCGGCGCTGGGATTCCTCGATCACGTCCTTGACGAATGTCTGCGTGGTGGTGTCGACGACCAGAGGGTCGCTGCCGGGCGCCGCAGCCGCCTCGCCGATATCCTGAAGCATGTACATCCACACCCCCGGCGGGGGTCCCTTTCAAGCCTGACCTCACCCATTAAATGGCGAGGTCGGGGGCAATTGCAATCCGCCGCCGCTAGCCAGCCCCTGCCACGGGTCGGATCAGCGGTGCATGGCCCGTCGCCGCGGCGAAGCGCAGCAGATCGTCGCGCGCGATGCTGGTGGTCATCGTATTCACCAGCGGGTGATAATTCAGGACCGGTTGCGCCATCATGACGGCGTCGAAGACCGGCATTACCCGCCGGGCGGTGTCGTTGATCAGGGCGAAGGGCGTAACGGAACCGGGTTCCACGCCCAGCATTTCGCGCAGCAGATCGGCCGATCCGAAGGACAGGCGCCCGCTTCCCAGCAGGCCGGGCAACGCCTTCAGGTCGACGCGGGCGTCTTCTAGGAGGACGACCAGATAGAGGTTGCCGCCCTTGTCCTTCAAAAACAGGTTCTTGCTGTGGCTGCCCTCGATCTGCCCGCGCAGGGCCTGCGACTGCTCCACCGTGAACAGCGGCGGATGGGTCACGGTGCGGTGCGCGATCCGCAGGCGGTCGAGAAAGCCGAAAAGTTCGGCGGGGCTGGCGGGCATGGGCGTCTAAGGGCCGGGAAGGCGGGCGAAAGCTCAAGGCGTCAGCGGTTACGCAAGCGTGCCCTCCGGATCAACCGTGCGGGCGGAATTTTTTCCGGCCCGGCAGCCGCTTTGGTGTGTTGCAATCCGATGGCATTCTGGAATAGGAAAGCGCCGCGGCGGCCAAGGCAGGCTGCCCGCACGGATGCGGGTGTAGCTCAGGGGTAGAGCACGACCTTGCCAAGGTCGGGGTCGAGGGTTCGAATCCCTTCGCCCGCTCCAGATTTCTCCTTTACAGATCGGCCGGGACACCCAACCCGGCCGTGCGAGCGCGGTCCGCGGACCCTGCCGCCATTCATCCGGCGGCGGGCCGGATGATCGTCATTGCCAAACGCTGCCCAGGATTGGTCTCATGAGCGCCGACAATTCCTCTCCCCGATCTGCCCCGGCCGCATCCGCCGAAGGCAGCGGACCCGCCGTGCAGAAATCGGTGGCGGACAAAGGCGAGTCCAAGGTCGGATCCAAGGGCAACGGCGGCAAATCCGGCAAGCCGCAGCTTGTCGTGCGCAACGCCACGCCGCAGGACATTCCGGGCATCCAGGAACTGATCCGCAAGGTCTATAGCGGCGTCTTCACCGGCCCGGTCGCCTATTCGTCGGCGCAATTGCGCGGGCAGCAGACGCAATTTCCCGAAGGCCAGTTCGTCGCCGTCTACGAGGATCGCATCGTCGGCTTTGCCGCCACCTTTCGGGTGGATGAGTCCATTGCGCTTGCCGACCATGACTGGAGCACGATCTCGGGCTCGGGCTATGCCTCCCGGCACGATCCGGAAGGCAACTGGATCTATGGCATGGAAGTCTGCGTCGATCCCGATCTGCGCGGATTACGCATCGGCCAGCGGCTCTACAATGCGCGCAAGCGGCTTTGCGAATATCTGCGCCTGCGCGGCATCACCTTTGCCGGGCGCATGCCGGGCCTGGCGCGCCGCTGGCGCAATGTCGGTTCGGCGGAGCGCTATCTCGAACTCGTCAAGGAAGGCAAGCAGCGCGATCCGGTGATCGGCTTCCAGATGCGCAACGGTTTCGAGCCGATCCGTGTGCTGCATAATTTTCTGCCCAACGATCGCGAATCGCTCGGCTATGCCGTGCAGATGGTGTGGCGCAATCCGCTGGTCGGCGACAGCGAGACGCCGGAATCCTCGCTCAACCAGCGCCAGCAGGTGGTGCGCGTCGGCGCGGTGCAATACCAGCAGCGCGCGGTGAAGAGCTTCGATGAATTCGCCGAGCAGATCGAATATTTCGTCGATGCGGTGGCCAATTACAAAGCCGACTTCGTCGTCTTCCCGGAATTGTTCACCCTGCAATTGCTGTCGATCGATAACGCGCCGCAGAATGCCGCCGAAGCTATTGCCGCGCTTTCCATCTATACCGACCGCTTCATCGAAATGATGACCAGGCTCGCGGTCGCCTACAACATCAATATTATCGGCGGGTCGCATCCGAGCCGCGCCGATGACGGCGAGGTCTACAATATCTGCTATGTGTTCCTGCGTGACGGAAGCGTGCACAGGCAGCCCAAGATTCATCCAACGCCGAGCGAACGGACGTGGTGGAATATCAAGGGCGGCGACACACTGCATGCCATCGAGACCGATTGCGGGCCGATCGGCGTGCTCATCTGCTACGATTCGGAATTCCCGGAATTGCCGCGCTATCTGGTCGACCAGGGCGCAATGATCCTGTTCGTGCCGTTCTGCACCGACGAGCGGCAGAGCTATCTGCGCGTGCGCTATTGCGGACAGGCGCGCGCCATCGAGAACCAGTGCTATGTCGTGCTGGCCGGCAATGTCGGCAATCTGCCCAATGTCGAGAACATGGACATTCAATATGCGCAGAGCTGCATCCTGACGCCCTGCGATTTCCCGTTCGCTCGCGACGGCGTCGCCGCCGACACCACGCCCAATGTCGAGATGGTGGCGATTGCCGATCTGTCCATCGACAGCCTGCGCACTGCGCGCCAGCAGGGCACGGTGCTGAACCTGAAAGACCGCCGCTTCGATCTCTATTCCGTGCGATGGCGCCCGGAATAAGGAAGAGCTAGGCCGCTTACTTCATCAAGCCGGCCGCCCGCAGCGCGTTGTTGATCACCGTGCCGACGTCGAAGTGAGGCGGCGGAGCCTGCCGCCTGTCGGCGCCGTCATTGTCGTCCGGGCCGAGGATCTCGCCCTCCAGCACATGCGGCTTGATGGACTGCGCCTGCGACGCGCCTGCATCGGAATGCGCTCTTGTCACGATCGACCGGCCTGTCGCGCGTTCCGGCGCCTTTTCGCGGCGGACCTTTGCGGTGATCCCGAAGAACTTCGCGATGTGATAGGACGACGAAATCCCCACCTCGAGCAGGAACGGTCCGGCCGCGCCGCATTGATCGTCGGCATCGCCGGTCGCGAGCGGCGTGCCATGCGCCATGTTGGTGATGGTGTAGGACTCGATCACCTCGTCGCCGCGCGCATTCACCCAGACCTGGCGCGGATAACCGTCGACGACACCCCTCATCGTCGGCGTGAGCGGCAATCCATGCACATCGGTCCATTGCTTGATGATCTCGCCGGCATTCGGCGGGATCACGGTGGCATCCACGCCGCCCTGCCAGACCGAGATGCGCGGCCACGGACCCTTGTGCGGCGAGGCATTGCGGACCAGATCGCCCCAGACGCGCGCGGGACGCGGCGGCGACTTGAACATCGTCTCGAACGCCTGCTGCACATTCTGCGCGGCGCCGTAGGGCAGGCCGGCCACGATCGCGCCGCCTGCGAAAACATCGGGATAGGTAGCCAGCATGACCGAGGCCATCGCCCCGCCGGCGGACAGCCCGGTGACATAGACGCGCCGCGCATCGATGCCGTGATCGGACATCATCTGGTCGACCATCTGCCGGATCGATTCCGCCTCGCCGCTGCCGCGCGCGGTGTCGCCCGGCTGGAACCAGTTGAAACAGCGATTGGGATTGTTGGCCGCCTGCTGCTCCGGCAGCAGCAGGCAGAAGCCGAAACGGTCGGCCAGCGTCGACCAGCCCGCGCCGAGGTCGTAATCGGCCGCGCTCTGCGTACATCCATGCAGGACGACGACCAGCGGGCAGGGCTCGGGGAGATCGCGCGGCACATGCTTGAACATGCGCAGGGCGCCCGGATTGGGCCCGAAGGCGCGCACTTCCGTCAGGTGGGCGTCCATGCGCGGGCCTGCCGCCGGACCCGCATGCGGCGCGCGGGCCTGCGGACCAGCGGCCTTCCGCATGGCCGTCTGCATCAGCTTCGCCCATTGGCGCTGCTGCGCCGAATACCGGCCAAATGTCTTCCGCATCCTGGAACTCCTGATAAACGGCTCTGCCGAGCGGGGCCTGCGACAATCGCTCGCGGCCAGAATGGTTGCTGCAGCGCAGCATTTTTATGAAATCGGGCGAATCTGAGGGACCTTTTTGCCGCCGGCGCCGTTGATGCTGCAATGCAACATTGTTGTTGCGGAGCCATCCGTCAAGCCAAGGGAGTGACGAAATGTCCGAAAGCAATCTGAAAGCCAGAGCGGCGCAGGCGACCGAGGATTTCGCCGAGCAGGGCAAGGCCTTTGCCCAGCGGGGCGCCGACCACATGAAACAGGCCGCCGACAAGACCGAGGCCGTGGCCCATGCCACGTCACGCTCGATGCAGGAGAGCTATTCGGCCGCCGTCAGCGAAACCGAAAAGTTCAACCTGCAATGGATCGAGATGATGCGCGACACTGCCAATGCCTCGCTCGATTTCGCCCAGAAGCTGCTCACGGCCAAGTCGCCGTCGGAGGCGTTCGAAGTCTCCGCCGCACATATGCGCCGGCAGATGGAGACCTTCGCGCAGCAGATGCAGCAGCTCACAAGCCTGGCCCAGAAGGCAACGACCGATGCCGTGAAGCCGATTCAGTCCGGCATGAAGAACGTGTTCGACAAGGCCGCTTGAGCCGGGCTGCTATTGTTGCGACGGCGTTGTCGCTGCCGTGCCGATGCGCAAGAATGCCGAAAGTGATGTGCGCCTCCCCTCACGCGAGGGGAGGCTTTTTGTTTTGGCACGTCGTATGAGTGGGCGCACGACGGCGAGATCTTTCGCGGGGCAGCCAGACGCCCACCGTTCGTCCCCGGAAGCAGGGACCCGGAACACTTTCGACATAAATTCTCGAGAGAGATTGTGATCGCACTGCGGTCCGCATTGGTCATCGCGAGGGCTGCGAGGCGCAGTCGAAGCAGGACGACGTAATCCACGCGATTCGACTCCGGAACAAGATCGATTGCGTCGCTTCGCTCGCAATGACGCGTATGACTGTTGTCGAAACTTGATTTATCCGCTTCGCTGCGTCGAAATCAGGAGCGTCTTGAAGGATGCGAGCCACGAAGGACGATGCCAATCACTCTGCCGCGCGGATTGGCGGAAGTGCAATCGTCTCGATCTTGGAAAGATCAAGCTTGCCCGAAGCGTGGTCGATGTCGAATCCAACCACGTCACCATTTGCGTCGAGATCTACGTTGAGACCCTCGACGATTTCGCGCGTCTGCGTGCCCGGGACGTCTTTCAGCTCGATATAGAGACTGTCGGTCTCCGGATAATAATGTAACTTCATCCTACGTCCTCACGGAAATTTCGGTCGAAGAACCATTCAGGCTTGATATAGGGCCGCTTGCGCAGCACCTGCTCCTCGAAATACCGCGTTGCCCTCACACGAGCCTCGCTATCGTCCGCGAAGTATCGTCCGCGAAGTTTGTTGCCTAATTATGCACGGATTTTCGTTCAGGAATATGGTGCACGGAGAAAGCTAATAAAAACTCTGCGGATCGATATCGACGTCGAGCTTCAAGCTCCCCCGCGTCTTCGGCGCGTGTTCAATCCATGTCCGCATGAAATGCGACAGGTCGATGTTGCGTGGTGCCTTGATCAAAAGGCGGAAGCGAAAGCGGCCGCGCACCACGGCGAGCGGCGCTTCGGCGGGACCGAGCACGCGCACGGCGTCCAGGAGCGGCGCGGCTGACGCGAGCTTGCGCGCGAAGCCTTCGGTCTCGTGCTTGTCGGCGCCGGACACGATCAGCGCCGCCA
This sequence comes from Pseudomonadota bacterium, assembly GCA_023392205.1. Taxonomy (GTDB): domain Bacteria; phylum Pseudomonadota; class Alphaproteobacteria; order Rhizobiales; family Xanthobacteraceae; genus Pseudorhodoplanes. The sequence continues at coordinate 1,205 of JAEVZN010000381.1, read as the reverse complement.
GCCGGCCGAAGGGCGGATAGCCGGTCGCCTCGCGTTGCGCGATCTCGGTATCGTAGAAGGCCGCACGGTCGCCGGAGATCAAAGCACGCATCACCGGATGTTCGGGCTGATGCGTCTGCAGAAAGCCCTGGCCCTGTCCGGCCTCGCGTCCGGCGCGTCCGGCCACCTGATGCAGGAGCTGGAACGAACGCTCGGCCGCGCGCGGATCGCCATTCGCAAGACCCAGATCCGCATCGACAATGCCGACGAGGTTCAGTTTCGGAAAATGATGGCCCTTGGCCACAAGCTGGGTGCCGATGACGATATCGAACTTGCCTGCGGCGACGCCGTCCAGTTCCTCGCGCATGCGCTCGACCGAGTCGATGAGGTCCGACGACAGCACGATGCTGCGCGCGTTCGGAAACAGGCTTGCCACTTCTTCCTGCAGGCGCTCGACACCCGGTCCGACCGGCGCGAAGGATTCGGTCGCGTTGCATTGCGGGCAGGCGGGCGGCGTTGGCATCGAGAAGCCGCAATGATGGCAGACCAGCCGCCGCCGGAAGCGATGGTCGACCAGCCACGCATCGCAATTCTGGCAGGCCAGCCGGTAGCCGCAGGAGCGGCAAACCGTCAGCGGCGCATAACCGCGGCGATTGAGAAACAGCAGCGCCTGCTCTCGCTTTTCCAGCGCGATAGTCACCGCTTCCGCGAGCCGCGGCGCGATGAAGCGTCCGCGCGGCGGGCCTTCGCGCTTCAGGTCGATGGCTTCGATATGCGGCAGGCTCTGCCCGCCGAAGCGTTGCGGCAAAGCGAGCCGCGCATAGCGGCTCTTTCGTGCATTGACTTCCGATTCCACGGAGGGCGTCGCAGAGGCGAGCACGATCGGGATCTGCGCCTCGCGGGCGCGCACCACCGCCATGTCGCGGGCGTGATAATGCACGCCGTCTTCCTGTTTATAGGCCGGGTCGTGCTCTTCATCGACCACGATCAGAGCAAGATCAGAATAAGGCAGAAAAAGCGCAGAACGTGCACCCACAATCACAGAAATCTCGCCTGTACTGACCGAATTCCAGGTTCTCGCCCGCTTGCGCGCACCGAGTTGCGAATGCCATTCGGCCGGCGCGACGCCGAAACGCGATGCGAAGCGGTCGAGGAATTGCGTGGTCAGCGCGATCTCCGGCATCAGGATCAGCGCTTGCTTGCCGCGACGGATCACCTCGGCCACG
>JAEVZN010000305.1 GCA_023392205.1 Pseudomonadota bacterium | reverse complement strand
ATCTACTAACCGTCGCCACACCGCATGTTGATCGAAAAAGAGTGATTGCGCCTTCACTTCTTCAAGCAGCCGCCGCTCGCCCTTGGGCTTGATGATTGCGTCAGGCGTCACAGAAGACTTTTGGAATCAATGCCCTAGCCCGGTCTGGAGCGGTAACGACCCGATGCTGGGCTACCTGCGAATCAGCGGACGGAGAAATCAGGCGACGGCACGCGGCTTGGTGCGGCGTGGTCCGTCTTCCATCTGCGTCGTCAGGGCGAAATCGGCGATGCGTGGCGCAATCTCTGAGCGGAAGCGCGAGCCGTTGAACACCCCGTAATGGCCCACGCCCGGCTGCACGTAATGCGCCTTCCTGTCGGCCGGGATGTTGGTGCAGAGCTTGTGCGCCGCTTCGGTCTGGCCGAGGCCGGAAATGTCGTCTTTCTCGCCCTCGATGGTCAGCAAGGCCACGTTGCGGATGGCCGAAGGATCGATCCGCACCCCACGATGCATCATCTCGCCTTTTGGCAGGGCATGGCGGATGAACACGGTATCCACGGTTTGCAGGTAGAACTCTGCGGTCAGATCCATGACCGCGAGATACTCGTCATAGAACTCGCGGTGCTTCTGCGCGGAATCGCCGTCGCCCTTCACTAGGTTGAAGAACAGCTCCTTGTGCGCGTCCATGTGCCGATCGAGGTTCATGCTGACGAAGCCGTTCAGCTGCAGGAATCCCGGATAAACGTCGCGCATCACGCCGGGATGCGGGAACGGCACCTTGGTGATGACGTTGCGACGGAACCAGTCAATGCCGCGATTTTCGGCGAGAGCATTGACTGCTGTCGGATTGACCCGCGTATCGATTGGGCCGCCCATCAGGGTCATGGAATGCGGGACATACGGGTCGCCTTGCGATTCCATGCGCGCAATCGCGGCCAGTACGGGAACGGACGGCTGGCACACCGCCACCAGATGGCAATTGCCGCCGAGCGAATGCAGGATCGACACGATGTAATCGATATAATCGTCGAGATCGAAATGACCGTCCGCCAGCGGGACAAGACGCGCGTCCACCCAGTCGGTAATGTAGACGTCATGGTTGGGCAGGAAGGCCTCGACGGTCCCGCGCAGCAGCGTCGCGTAATGGCCCGACATCGGCGCCACCAGGACGATCTTCGGCTGGGGACGGCGTGGCGCGGTGGTGAATACGCGCTCGAAATGCAGCAGCCGGCAGAAGGGCCGCTCCCATACGCAATTGACATGGACCGGGATGCGCTCGCCGCCGACCGTGGTTTCGGAAATGTCCCATTCCGGCATGCCGTAGCGGCGGGTGAAACGCTCGAACATTTCCGCACTGGCCGCTAGTGTCTTGCCGACCGTCGTGTGCGACCACGGATTTAGCGGGTTCTTCATGTAGAGACGCGTCACATCGGCGAAGGCCCTGGCGGGGTTGAGGGCCGCGTGGCTCATTTCGTAGAGCCAATACATGCCGTTCGATACGACCGGGCCGCCCTGCGTTGGAAGGGTCGGCGCACTGCCAAATTCGCCAATCGGCATATTGATCTGTCCCGACTTCATCTATCCGATCTGCCCCGATTTACCTATGCTGCAACGCAACCTCGACTGTTTTGTTCACGACGTCAATATAGGCAAAGGTTGTTGTAAACTGATTACGAATTATTCATTCGCCCGCTTGCATCAGCGACCCGACCTCCCGGGCGCTGCGCAGAAGTGCCAAAAAGCCAATGATTGCAGCCACAAAATAGATCGCGTTCAGCAAAAAGGCCCAGATCATCAGGTCTGCGCGGAACGTCTGATCGATGAGCAGAGCGCGCATACCTTCGAAGACATAGGTCGGCGGAAGCAGCCAGGCGAGCGCCTGCAGCCAGTCCGGCAGGATGGCCACCGGATAGTAAACGCAGGCCAGCGGCAACAGCAGGAACATGATCGTCCAGGCCAGGCTCTCCGCGCCCATCCCGTTGCGCAAGACGATCCCCGACACAAGAATTCCGACCGCCCAGCTGGTCAGGATCAAATTCATGAAGAACACCGCGAGCGCGATCCCGAAGGCATAAAGATTGAAGTCGAAGAACATCATCGCGAGAAACGTTACCGGCACCATGCCGATCGCGAGCCGGACGACGCTCATGATCATCAGCGCGCAGATGAATTCGCCCGGCCGCAGCGGGCTCATCATCAGGTTGCCCATGTTGCGCGCCCACATCTCTTCCAGAAACGAAATCGAAAAGCCGAGCTGGCCGCGAAACAATATGTCCCAGAGCAGAACCGCACCGATAAAAGTGCCGCCGGCTCTGGCGAAGAAGCCGGCATTCTCGGAGACGTAAAGCTGCAGAAAGCCCCACATCAGCATCTGCACGGCCGGCCAATAGACGAGCTCGAGCAGGCGCGGCCACGACGAGCGTAGCAGGTACCAGTAACGCAGGACCATGGCCGCGATACGGCTGGGCGAGAATGTCACCGGTTCGCGCGACGGCAGCTGCGGCATTGGCGCGGTCATGACATATCCTGTGCGTTGCGGCGGCCGCGCGCGATATCCAGAAAGACATCTTCAAGCGTCTCGCGACCATAGCGCGCCAGCAATTTGTCCGGTGATGCGTCGTCGACGATCTCGCCGCTCCGCAGCATGATGACGCGATCGCAGAGACGCTCCACCTCGCGCATGTTGTGCGAGGCGAGCAGGATGGTGGCGCCTTGTTGCGCGCGATATTTCTCGATTTCCGCGCGCACCCAGTCGGCGGTGTCGGGATCGAGCGAGGCGGTCGGCTCGTCCAGCAGCAGCACTTCCGGATGATTGAGCAGCGCCTTGGCGAGCGAGACGCGGGTCTTCTGGCCCGACGAGAGCTTGCCGCTCGGCCGGTCTATGAAGGCGGTAAGGTCGAACTGGCTGGCCAAAGCTGCGATCCGTTCGACCGGCGCCGGCACGCCGTAGAGTTTCGCGAACACGGTTAGATTCTGCCGCACGGTGAGCCGCATCGGCATGTCGACATAGGGGCTTTCGAAATTCATCCGGTGCAGGACGCGGTAGCGCTCCTGCGGCATCCGGGCTCCCAGCACGCTGACGGTTCCCGATGTCGGCGCAACGAGGCCCATGATCATGGCGATGGTGGTGGTCTTGCCCGCCCCATTGCCGCCGAGCAGAGCCGTGACCGAGCCTGTGGCCAGCGCAAAGCTCACACCCTTCACCGCCGGGCCGCCCTTATAGGTCTTCACAAGCCGGTCGGCGGCGATGGCGGGCGGGGAGAAGGTCATGGCTGGCGATCTGATGTGGACCTGATGTGCCCGGCGCCACGACGCCTTGCAAGGCCTGAAATCGGCGCCATGTCTGGACGGGATGTGCGCAAGTGGCGCAGTTTGTGAACCGGGCGGGTCCCGATAAAATGCGCCGATGAATTCCGTCGATATCGAACGCCTCCCCATGCCGCGCCGCAATGTGCGGCTCGATACGCTCGTGCGCCTGCGCTGGCTCTCCGTACTCGGACAGACCGCAGCGATCCTGATTGTCTATTTCGGCTTCGAGTTCGATCTGGCGATCTGGGAATGCCTGGCGGTGATCACGCTGTCGGCGTGGCTCAATATCGCGCTGCGTATTCTCTACCAGCAGGCGCAGCGTCTGGAGCCAAGCCGTGCGGCCTGGCTGCTGGCCTTCGATATTCTTCAGCTTGCGGTGCTGATGTATCTCACCGGCGGGCTGGACAATCCCTTCTCGTTCTTCTTCCTCGGGCCGGTGCTTCTGTCTGCCACGGCCTTGCCGGCGCGCATGACCATGGCGCTTGGCATGTTTGCCATTGCCTGCGCGACCTTGCTCGTCTTCTTCCATGAGCCGTTGCCATGGTCGGAAGCCTACGGTCCCATGCCGGTTCTGCCCGATACCTACATGATCGGGGTGTGGTCATCGATCGTGCTCGCGATCCTGTTCATCAGCATCTATGCGTGGCAGATCAGCGAGCAGTCCCGGCAGCTGGTTAACGCGCTGGCCGCAACCGAACTCGTGCTCGCTCGCGAGCAGCATCTCACCCAGCTCGACGGTCTGGCGGCGGCAGCGGCGCACGCCCTTGGAACTCCGCTGTCCACTATTTCCGTCATCGCACGCGAACTTGAACGCGAGATGGATCCGCAATCGACCCATGCGGAAGATGTGCGATTGCTGCGGGAACAGGCACAGCGCTGCCGCGACATTCTGTCCAAGCTGAACGAATTGCAGGCCGAGGGGGAGCCGTTCGACCGGCTGCCGCTCGCCACTTTGCTGCAGGAAGTTGCCGAGCCGCATCGCAATTTCGGGATCACGGTGGATGTGAAATTGCCGCCGGGACCGGGCTCTCCGATGACGGCGCGCAATCCGGCAATTCTCTATGGACTGGGTAACCTGCTTGAAAACGCCGTGGATTTTGCCCGCAACCGCGTGGAAATCTCCGCCGACTGGACCGGGGAAGAGGTCTCTGTCGTGATCAGCGACGATGGTCCGGGCTTTGGCCCCGAAGTCATTGGCAGGATCGGTGAACCCTATGTGCGCAGCCGCAGGTTGCGGCGCATGTATGCGAGCGGCGAGACAGGGATGGGTCTTGGATTCTTTATCGCGAAGACGCTGCTGGAACGCAGCGGCGCCAAACTGACCTTCATGAATCGCGCGGCCCCGGACAGCGGGGCCGTGGTCGCGATCCGCTGGCCACGAATTGCGTTCGAATTCAGCGCGCCAGAACTTGAGTCGAGGGCCCTCAACGCCTAAATAAGTGCATCGCAGGGGGCCACGGAGATTCTCATGGACGTGACACCGGCTACGAGCACCGATCGGCCACTTCCCGCCGAGCGCTCGCTATTGATCGTCGAAGACGACAAGTCGTTTTTGCTGCGTCTGGCACGCGCAATGGAAGGACGGGGTTTCTCCGTCACAACCGCTGAATCCGTTTCGGAAGGACTGATGCAGGTCGAGCGCTCTGCGCCGGCCTATGCGGTGGTCGATATGCGGCTCGGCGATGGCAACGGCCTCGACGTGATTTCCGCCTTAAAGCGCAGGCGTCCCGAAGCGCGCGGAATTGTACTCACCGGCTACGGCAATATCGCGACGGCGGTGAATGCCGTGAAAATCGGTGCCGTTGATTATCTCGCCAAGCCTGCCGATGCCGACGATGTCATCAATGCCCTGCTCTCGATCGAGGGGCAGAAGCCCGAGCCGCCGGAAAATCCGATGTCGGCCGATCGTGTCCGCTGGGAGCATATCCAGCGCATCTATGAATTGTGCGGTCGCAACGTGTCGGAGACAGCGCGCCAGTTGAATATGCACCGGCGTACTCTGCAGCGCATCCTCGCCAAGCGGGCACCGCGTTAGACACTGGACGCTGCCCGCAGCGTAATTTTGGAAAGCTCCGGTCGGTTGGCCGGAGCTTTTTGTTATGCGTCGCCGGGCAAGAGGGGCCTCAGGGCGGGTTCAGAGCGTTTTCGAGCGAAGTGGAAACCGGTTCGCGTGAAGAAAACGCGTCAAAACAATAAGCAAGAGCCGCAGCTTAGATTCTATCAAAGCCGGAACGGCTCTAGAATCCGAAACGCGGCCCGCGCGATGCGGGCGCTGTGCGCGGCCCACCGCCAACGATCACTTCACTGCCGGCATCGAGGCCGGATAGCACTTCCGTTTGAGCCCCATCGGTCACGCCGATGCGGATCGCGGTGGCCTGCGGCTTTCTGTCTGCGCCCAGCACGAAAACGCGCGCCGATTGCGCCTGCCTGCCGCCGCTATCCGCGAACCGCTCGCGGATGGCAGCAAAGCCCGGACGCTGCGCTTCGGTGAGGATACCGGCAATCCTGTCCTCGAGATCCTTGCGCAAGTTGCGCGCGCGCTCGCGGCGCGCGGACTGATCTTCGTCACCGGCCATGCCCATGAAGCCGCGACGCATCTCAGCGACACTTTCATCGACAGCCTTGCTCTGATCGGCGGTAAGCTTGAGCTCGGCTTTTACGCTTTCGAGAAATTCGGCCATATTGCTGCGCGCCGCACCTCCGGCTCGCGCGGGAGGCCGTCCAGGCGCTGGCTGCGTCGTCTCTGTTGCTGCAGTGGCGGCCGGCGGGCGCCAGCGCAGGGCGGCATTGGGAATGCGAATGACGTCGCCACGCCGGTCGGTCTCGATGCGCAGATTGGCGGTCATGCCGGGCAGCAATTCGCGGCGCGGGTTCTCGATCGAGATAATGGTGGTGTAGATGACCACATTGTTCACGGTCTGCGACCCGAGCCGCACCTGCTTCACGGCGCCTTCGAAGGTGCGTCCCGGAAATGCGTTGACGTTGAAGGTGACGCGTTGACCGGGCTGGATGCGCCCGACATCGGTCTCGTCGATATTGGCGGAAATCTCCATCTTGCGCAGATCGTCGGCGATCCGGAATAATTCCGGCGCCTGCAATGAGGCCGCCACGGTGGCCCCGAGCTCGACATTGCGTTGGACGACCACACCGGAGACAGGTGAGCGGATATCGGTGTTGCGCAGATCCACTTCGATCTGCCGCACGGCGGCTTCGCGCTGGGTAATCTGTGCGGCCACCGCTTCCAGATTGCCTTGCGCAACCTGCAGGTCGGCGGCCAGCGCAAGCAGGGCGGCCTTGGCGGAATTGACCTGGGCGCGCGCGGAATTGAGCGCCGCGGCCTGCGCATCGCGGGTGGCGCGGGCGGTCTCATGCGCTGCCTCGGCGGCAAAGCCGCGCGATCGCAACTCGGTCTGCCGGCTGAAGCTGCGTTCGGTGTCGGCGAGCAGCGCCTCGTTGCGCATGACCTGCGCTTCCATATCTGCCTGGAAGGCGCGGGCCTTTTCCGTTTCGGCGCGCACCTTCTCGATCTGTCCCTGCGTGACGAGCTTCTGCGCACGCATCTGCGCGAGGTCGGCGCGCGCGGCATCGAGTCTGGCGCGGATCTGATCCTTGTTCAGACGAGCCACGACCTGTCCGGCCGCCACCTCGGAATTGTAATCGGCCAGGATCTCCACGACCTGCCCGGACAATTGCGAGCCGACAATCACGGTGGTGGTCGGATTGATGGTGCCGGTCGCGTTGACCGTGGCGACGATCTCGCCCGGTTCGGCGCGCGCTGTCCGGTAGGCACTCTCCGCGGGGGCGCTGGTCCAGTCCGAGAACAGGTAATAACCGCCGCCGCCGATGGCGGCGATCAACAAGGCTATGGTCGGCAGTCGGCGCATACGGTCTTACCCCTCACGCCGTCATGTAGGCGCAACGGGACGAAAAATCACCTTACGTTTTAGAGAGATCGCACCGTAAGGCAGAGAAAAGGGCCGTTGCGTCAGTCGGTTAAGCGCCGTTCAGCTCTTGCGGTCGGCAATGAAACGGGCGGTCTCGATCAGCACGCCGGCACGGCTGCCGAACACGGCCAAAGCGGCCTCTGCGTCGGTGACGCATTGGGCCAGCCGGGCGCGGGCCTGATCGATGCCGAGGATCGACACCAGCGTCGCCTTGCCGATGGCGGCATCCTTGCCGGTCGCCTTGCCGACGGTTTCGGCATCCCCTTCCACATCGAGCAAGTCGTCGGCGATCTGGAAGGCCACGCCGACCGAATGACCAAAGCGCGACAACGCCGCTTGTTCGGCGGTCTCCGCCTGGCCAAGGATGGCGCCGGCGATGCAGGCGAAATGCAGAAGCGCACCGGTTTTCATGCCCTGCATTGTCACCACGGCCTGCTCGTCCTGCACCGGGCGATCGCCATCGAAGCGGCCTTCGGCGGCCAGATCGAGCAGTTGACCGCCGACCATGCCGCCCATGCCGGCGCCGCGCGCCAATTCGCGCACCAGCGCGATGCGGATGCCGGCATCGGGGTGGGTCAGCGGCCGGGCG